>JACCZN010000224.1 GCA_013695915.1 Rubrobacter sp. | reverse complement strand
GCCGCCGCCCACGTTGAACGTCCCTCCGTCGAAGAGGCCGGGGTCGTGGGCCTGGTGGTCTATGAGTTCGTAGAGGTCGTCCACGTGCAGGAGGTCGCGGACCTGCTTGCCCGTGCCGCCGTAGCCGAGGTAGCTCAGCTCGCCTCCGAAGTAGTGGCGGGCCACCCAGAGCGCGAACACGCCCTGATCCACCTTTCCCATCTGCCAGGGACCGGTGATGACGCCGCAGCGGTTCACGACCGTCCTGAGACCGAAGGCCGCTCCGTACTCCTCGACGAACATCTCCGAGGCCAGCTTGGTCGCCCCGTACAGCGACCTCGCACCCGCGAGCGGGAACTCCTCGGCGATGCCGTGGGCGGAGGCCCCCGGGTATGGCTGCTCGTTCTCCAGGACGAAGCGCGTCTCCTGTTCGGTGTAGCGCAGGCCGCCGAGGGCCTGTATCGGGTAGACGCGGCTGGTGGAGAGGAAGACGAAGTCCGCACTCCGCCGGCGGGCGAGCTCCAGGCAGTTGAGGGTGCCGGACAGGTTGGTGTCCAGCAGGTACTCCGGGGAGCTGCTGTAACCAGCTAGTACGGAGGGCTCCGCCGAGCACTCCAGGATCAGGCCCGCCTCCAGGCCCGCCAGGTCCTCCCTGTTGCGGATGTCGCCGTGGACGAACTCGACCCCGGCCTGCCGGAGCCTGGGGAGGTTAAGCTCCGAGCCCCGGCGCTTGAGGTTGTCCAGAGCCGTGACCCGGGAGTCGGGGTGGTGTTCCTTGTGCCGGATGGCGAGGTTGGACCCGACGAAACCGGCCCCTCCGGTGACGAGCACGTTCCGTGGGCTCACGCTTGGCCTCCCGATGTGGTCTTGCGGTCATTCCGCTGTCCGGGGGGCTTTCTGTAATCCCCGCGAGAGAGGTGCTTCTCTAGGAAGAGGTACAGGACGATGAACAGGTAGCGGCTGCCCATCTCCCGGATCCCGAGCTTGGAGATGCCGGTCTTGCGGTTGGTCCAGCTGATGGGGACGACCGCGTAGCTGTAGCCCCGGATGACGGCCTTGAGCGGCAGCTCGACGGTGAGGTTGAAGTGCCTGGAGATCAGGGGCTGGGAGCCCTCTATTACCTCCCGGCGGTAGCACTTGAAGGCGTTGGTGACGTCGTTGTAGTCCAGGGCGAAGATCGCCCGCACGAAGAGGTTTGCCAGCCTATTCACCGCGAGCTTGTGGGGCGGGTACTCCAGGATGCGGCTGCCCTTCAAAAAGCGCGACCCGAAGACGCACTCGTAGCCTTCCTCTAGCTTGCGGAAGCACCGGACCACGTCCTCCGGGCTGTCGGAGCCGTCGCCCATGACTATCGCCACGGCGTCGCCGGTGAAGTGGGCGAGCCCCTGACGGACGGCGAGCCCGAAGCCGTTCGGGGGGCCGTTGCCGACCGAGCGGAGCGTGGGGTAGAGGGACTGGAGGCCCTGCACGACCTCGGCGGTCCGGTCCTGGCTGCCATCGTCGACCACCAGTACCTCGTGCTCGATGCCGTGGTCGGAGAGAACCTGGATCAGGGGCTCCACCGTACCGGCGATGGAGCCTTCCTCGTTGTGCGCCGGTATCACCACGGAGAGCTTCACGCGCTCTTCCCCTTGCCGGGGCTCCTCTTGCCGGGGTCCGTGAAGACGTAGCGGTCGCTCAGGACGTAATTGATGGCCGCCCCGGCCACGATGCCTACGGCCACGTTCAAGAGGTAGTGTACGCCGGCCACCTGGAGCAGCGGGAAGAGGAGGATGCGGGCCAGCACGCTGCTACCGGCGGAGAGGTGGTATAGGGAGAGTTGCTGGAGGAAAGCCCGGCTCGCGTAGGGGGTGTCGTCCCGCCAGACAAAGGCCTTGTAGACGAGGAAGCTGTAGACCAGCGAGACCTCCATCGTGACGACGTTGACGTAATTCTGTTGCAGGCCGGAGTCGAACCCCAGCACGTCCACTCCGGTGTAGACCAGCGCCAGGTTCAGCACTGCGGCGGAGCCGCCACCCAGGAGGAAGAGCGAGACCCGCCGGAGCCTCGGCGTGTTGCGGGATTTCTGTATAGCAGGTCCTATCTAGTATGGGCCCCGATACCGGGGCCGCGAGAGAATTTACCAGAGAGTGCGCCGCGAGACCTCTGCGGTCCCCGGTTCCACTACCCGGACCCGCCACATACCGAACCCCAGCCCGCGGGCGGGGAGGTCCCGCACCAGTGGCAGGCGCAGCAGGAGGCGCAGCGGCTTCGGCGGGTCGAACGGTCTCTCGTCCAGGGTCGGCGCCAGCAGTCGGGATTGGACCAGGGCCTGCATGGCCTGTATCACCCGTGTGGGCAGCTCGCGGCGGCGCTGGACGGCCGCGAGCTGCCGGTCCCGCACCCGGCCGCTGCCTAGTGGCCCCGAGAGCAGGTTCGCCGCCACCACGGCGTCCTGTATGGCGTAGTTGATCCCGACGCCTCCTACGGGCGACATCACGTGCGCCGCGTCCCCGATCAGGAGCAGCCCCGGCCGGTGCCACCTCCGGCACCGGCTGGACTCCACGGAGAGCAGGGAGACCTCCCTCCAGCTCGTGAGGCTCTCCGCGCGGCCCGAGAGCTCCGGCGCGAGATCCGAGAGGGACTGCCGCAGAGACTCCACGCCCGCGGCTCGCAGCGCCGGGTAGGTGCCCTTGGGGATGACGAGCCCCACCTGCCAGTGGTCGGAGCGGTCGAGCAGGACCGCGAGCCTGCCGTGGCCCGGACGGCCGATCACGCCCTCCGGGTCGCCCGGCTCGCGGGGCAGGCGGAACCAGAGCACGTCCATCGGCGGCGAGGTCTTCACCGGCTCGAAGCCCGCCAGCCGCCGCACGCGCGAGCCCCGCCCGTCCGCCCCGACCGTGAGCGTCGCGCGCACCTCGTGCCGGACGCCGTCC
>JACCZN010000207.1 GCA_013695915.1 Rubrobacter sp. | reverse complement strand
GCGATGGTGCCGCTGGCCGAGATGTTCGGTTACGCGACGACCGTGCGCTCCAAGACCCAGGGCCGCGCGACGTTCACCATGCAGTTCGATCATTACGCCGAGGTGCCGAAGAGCATCGCGGCCGAGATAGCAGAAAGGTAGGAGAGGCGATGTCAAGAGGCAGGTTCGAGCGCACCAAGCCACACCTAAACGTCGGCACCATAGGTCACGTAGACCACGGCAAGACCACCCTTACTGCAGCCATTACCAGGGTACTGGCCAAGGAGGTCCCAAACGACCCCGCCAACCGTGAGGTCGCTTTCGACCAGATAGATAACGCCCCAGAGGAGCGACAGAGGGGCATAACTATAGCTACCTCACACCAGGAGTATGCAACAGCCAATCGCCACTACGCACACGTCGACTGCCCAGGGCACGCTGACTACGTAAAGAACATGATCACCGGTGCTGCCCAGATGGACGGGGCTATCCTGGTTGTCTCTGCTGCAGATGGTCCGATGCCCCAGACCAGAGAGCACATCCTCTTGGCCAGGCAGGTAGGGGTTCCATACATTGTTGTGTTCCTGAACAAGGCAGACATGGTCGATGATCCAGAGCTTTTGGAGCTAGTTGAGATGGAGGTAAGGGAGCTTCTCTCTGAGTACGAGTTCCCAGGTGATGACATCCCGGTTGTCATAGGATCTGCCCTTAGGGCATTGGAGGGGGACGATTCTGAGTACGGGGAGCAGGCCATACTCTCCTTGATGGAAGCAGTAGATGAGTATGTCCCGGAGCCAGAGCGCGACATAGACCGTGACTTCCTGTTGGCAGTAGAGGATGTATTCACCATCCAGGGTAGGGGAACTGTTGCAACAGGTAGGGTTGAGACGGGACAGATAGGGCTAAACCAGGAGATAGAGGTAGTAGGGATACGCCCGACCCGAAAGACTGTTGTAACGGGTGTTGAGATGTTCAACAAGTCTATGGACTCTGCCCAGGCGGGAGACAACATAGGAGCACTCCTTAGGGGAGTAAAGCGAGATGACATAGAGCGTGGACAGGTTCTGGCAAAGCCAGGCACGATCACGCCTCATACCCGCTTCAAGGCGGAGGTGTATGTGCTCTCTAAAGAAGAGGGAGGGCGCCACACGCCATTCTTCAGCAACTACCGCCCACAGTTCTACTTCCGCACGACGGATGTAACGGGAGAGATAAGGTTGGAAGAGGGCGTAGAGATGGTGATGCCGGGGGACAACACGGTAATGAACGTGGAGTTGATCTCGCCTATCGCGATGGACGAGGGGTTGAACTTCGCCATCCGCGAGGGTGGACGCACCGTTGGTGCCGGCGTCGTCACCGAGATAGTAGAGTAGGTCAAGGTGGCTGTATCGAAGATAAGGATCCGGCTGAAAGCCTATGACCACGAGGTCATAGACAAGACAGCCAAGTCCATAGTCGAGACCGCAGAGCGAACGGGAGCCTTTGTCTTCGGCCCCGTCCCTCTGCCGACGAAGCGCAGCGTCTACACGGTGATACGGGGTCCCTTCAAGGACAAGGACTCCCGCGAGGCCTTCCAACTCCAGACGCACAAGCGCCTCATAGACATCCAGCAGCCGACCCCCAGGACGGTCGACTCGCTCCAGCGGCTCGACCTGCCGGCCGGCGTGAACATCGAGATAAGGGCGACCTAGGTCTATGGCTACGGCAATCTACGGGCGCAAAAAGCACATGACGCAGGCCTTCAAGGACGACGGCACGCAGGTGAGCATCACTGTCCTGGAGGTCGAGCCGAACCTGATAACAGCGGTCAAGACCGAGGAGGAGCACGGCTACGAGGCCGTACAGGTCGGCTTCGAGCAGGTCGCGGCCTCCCGGGTGAACAAGCCCCACGCGGGCACCTTCGCCAAAGTCGACGCCCCTCCGCGCAGGAACTTGAAGGAGCTCCGCGGCGTCTCCGGCGCGGCCGGTGCCACGCTCGGCGCCGACGTCTTCTCCGAGGGCGACCGGGTACACGTAAGTGCGGCCTCCAAGGGCAAGGGCTTCCAGGGCACCATAAAGCGGCACAACTTCAACCGCGGCCCGATCTCGCACGGCTCGCACAACGTGCGGGCGCCGGGCTCCGTCGGGGCTTCGGCGGACCCGGCCAGGGTCTTTCCCGGACAGAAGATGCCCGGGCAGATGGGCAACAAGAACGTGACCGTACGCAACCTCGAGGTCGTGGTGGTGGACGCCGAGAAGGGCGAGCTGTGGGTCCGCGGCGGCGTGCCGGGCGGCCGGGGTGCGGTCGTCAACATAAGAAAGGCGGGTGAGTAGGATGGCCGAGGCTCAGGTATTCGACGCCCGCAGTGGCGAGAAGTCCACCCTTGAGTTGTCCGGGCCCCGGTTCGAGACGGAGCCCAAGGAGCACGTGATACACCGCGCCGTGGTTGCGGAGCTCGACTCCCGGCGGCGCTACACGGCCTCCACCAAGGGGCGCAGCGAGATCACCGGCTCCGGCCGGAAGCTTTACCGGCAGAAGGGTACAGGCCGTGCCCGGGCGGGCGATATAAAGCCCCACACCCGCGTCGGTGGCGGCACCTGGGGTGGTCCGAAGCCCAAGCACGAGCGGTACGGCAAGAGGATCAACCGCAAGGAGGCCCGCGCGGCCTTCGACGGGGCACTCTCGGGCAAGGCGCGGGACGGAGAGCTCTACGTGCTCGACTCCCTCACCTTCGACGAGCCCTCCACGAAGAGGGGAAAGGAGGTCCTCGGTGGTCTGGAGCTGCAGGGACCGGTGCTCCTGGTTATAGATGAGGACGACCGGAACGCGGTGCTCTCCTTCAGGAACCTGCCGGAGGTCAGGATCTCACACCCCGGCGAGTACGGTGTGTACGAGATCCTGCAGGCCCGGGAGGTACTCTTCTCCCGCGCGGCCTACGAGAGGCTCGCCGAACAGAACGGAGGGTCGAGGTAACCGTGGACGCGCATCAGGTAATAATCGAGCCGGTGATCAGCGAGAAGAGCTACAACCTGGTCGAGACCGAGGGGCAGTACACCTTCCACGTTGACCGCCGGGCGAACAAACACCAGATCCGCCAAGCCGTCGAAGAGGCTTTCGACGTTACCGTGCAGCGGGTCAACACGATAAACACCAAGAGCAAGCCCAAGCGCCAGGGGCTCACGCGGGGCCGGACGCCGGAGCGGAAGAAGGCCGTGGTGAAGCTGGCCGAGGGCGAGCGTATAGAGCTGTTCGAGGGGGTCTAGAGGATGCCGGCGAAGCCTTACAAACCGATAACCGCTGGCCGAAGAAACTCCTCGGCCCTCACCCGGGACTCCGTCACCCGCGAGAAGCCGCAGAAGCAACTGGTCGGCAAGCTGACCAAGAGCGGCGGGCGGAACAACCTCGGCCGTATCACCTCGCGTCACCAGGGCGGGGGAGCGAAGCGCCGGTTCCGGAAGATCGACTTCAAGCGCCGCAAGGACGGCGTGCCCGCCTCAGTGGCGGCGGTCGAGTACGACCCGAACCGCTCGGCGAACATCGCGCTGCTGCACTACCACGACGGCGAGAAGCGCTACATCCTGGCCCCACGGAACCTCTCCGTGGGCTCCATAGTGGTGAGCGGGCCGGAGGCCGAGGTGGACGTGGGCAACGCCCTGCCGCTGAACCGGATCCCGGTCGGCACCGTGGTCCACAACGTCGAGCTGGAGCCGGGGCGCGGGGCGCAGATGGCCCGGAGCGCGGGTACCAACGCACAGCTCGTGGCGCGGGAGGGGCGTCTCGTTACGATGCGGCTGCCCTCCGGTGAGCGCCGCCGGGTCTCGGGCGAGTGCCGGGCGACCGTCGGGGTCGTCGGCAACCAGTCGCACCAGAACATCCGCTGGGGCAAGGCCGGGCGGAAGCGTCACCTGGGCCGGCGGCCCGTGGTGCGCGGCACGGTCATGAACCCGGTAGACCACCCGCACGGCGGCGGCGAGGGCAAGTCCACGCCGGGCCGGGCGCCGGTCTCGTTTACGGGCAAGCCCGCGCAGGGCTCGCCGACCCGCAAGAAGCACAAGCGGTCGGACGCCATGATCGTCCGGCGGCGCAAGAAGGGAAGGAGACGCTAATGCCGCGCTCTTCGAAGAAAGAGCCGTACGTCGAGGAGCGGCTGATGCAGCGCGTCCTCGGCATGAACGAGAACAACGAGCGCAGGATGCTCAAGACCTGGAGCCGGCAGTCGGTGATCTACCCCGAGTTCATCGGTCACACCATCGCCGTCCACGACGGGCGCAAGCACGTGCCCGTCTTTGTCTCGGAGTCGATGGTCGGCCACAAGCTTGGCGAGTTCGCCCCGACCCGGACCTTCAGGACGCACCAGAAGAACGACCGGACCGCGAGGCGCAGGTAATGAAGGCCGTAGCCAGGTACGTACGAATAGCGCCGCGCAAGGCGCGGCTCGTGGCGGACGAGATCCGGGGCAAGAGCCTGCCGGAGGCGCAGGCCCTCCTGCGCTTCACCAACAAGCGGGCCGCCCAGATCCTGGGCGACGTCGTGGGCAGCGCCGCCGCCAACGCCGAGCACAACGACGATGCAGACACCGACGAGCTCTTCGTCCGCGAGGTCCTGGTCAACGAGGGCCCGACGATAAAGCGTTACCAGCCCCGCGCCATGGGGCGGGCCACCATGATCCGCAAGCGGACCAGCCACATAACGGTCCGGCTGGAGTCTCCGGTGGCGGCAGTGATAGACACGCCCGGAGACGAGGAGGAGTAGATGGGCCAGAAGATACATCCCGAGGGTTTCAGGCTCGGGGTCACCCGCAAGGGTGAGACGGTAGATTTCAGGAGCAGCTGGTACTCGGACCGGGAGTTCGCCAGCCTGCTCGGCGAGGACCTCAAGATGCGCGAGCACATCGCGAAGAAGCTCACGCGGGCGGGCATAGCGGACGTCAAGATCCGCAAGGCCGCCGAGCAGGGCGAGGTCGTGGTGGACATCCACACCGCCCGGCCGGGCATCGTGATCGGCAAGGGCGGTAGCGAGGTTGACAACCTCAGGGGTCAGCTCGAGCGCATCACCAAGAAGAAGGTGCAGGTCAACGTCCGGGAGGTCTCCCGGCCGGAGCTCAACGCCGCGCTCGTGGCCGAGTCCATAGCCGAGCAGCTAGAGGGGCGGGCCGCGTTCCGCAGGACCATGAAGCGGGCTCTCACGAGCGCGCGGCGGAGCGGGGCCGAGGGTATCCGGATACAGTGCTCTGGCAGGCTCGGCGGCATAGAGATGAGCCGGACCGAGACCATCTCCGAGGGCCGGGTGCCGCTCCACACGCTGGACGCGGACATAGATTACGGCTTCAGGGAGGCCAAGACCCAGATGGGCCAGATCGGGGTAAAGGTCTGGATCAACCACGGGATACAGGACGATAGCGTGGAGGGTAGGAGCTAGAGATGCTGGTTCCAAGGAAAGTAAAGTACCGCAAGCCCCACCGGGGACGGACGCGGGGTCAGGCTAAGGGTGGTACGGAGATACAGTTCGGCGACTACGCGTTGCAGACGCTGGAGCCGGGTTGGATCACCAACCGCCAGATAGAGGCCGCCCGTATCTCCATGACCCGGAAGATCAAGCGTGGCGGGAAGGTCTGGATCACCATCTTCCCTCACAAGCCCGTGACCAAGAAGCCTGCCGAGACCCGGATGGGCGGTGGCAAAGGCAGCCCCGAGGAGTACGTCGCGGTGGTCAAGCCCGGCCGGATAATGTTCGAGATGAGCGGCGTCAGCCAGGAGCTCGCGCATGAAGCCATGATGCTCGCCGCGCAGAAGCTCCCGGTCAAGAGCCGGTTCCTGGTGCGGGGAGGTGGTCAGTAGTGAAGGTGGCCGAGATAAAAGACCTCGACGTGGAGCAGCTCGAGCGCCGGGTCGCCGAGACCCGCCGGGAGCTCTTCAACCTGAGGTTCCAGAACGCCACCGGCCAGTTGGAGAACACGGGACAGCTAAAGGAGGTCCGGCGGAACATCGCCCGGCTCCTCACCGTCCTGAACAAGAAGAAGCAGGAGAGGTAGAGCGTGACAGAGTCGGTAGAGAACCAGGGTCCGGGGCCGGGAGAGACCAACCCGGTCGCTGCCCAGGGGGTAACGCAGCCCCAGGGGTCGGACCCGGGAGAAGGTCACAGCAAGGGCCGCGGGAGCCGCAAGGAGCGGGTCGGCATGGTCGTCTCCGACAAGCCGGAGAAGACCATAACCGTCTCCGTGGAGAGCCTCGTCCGTCACCCGCGGTACAAGAAACGCGTCCGGAGCTCCAAGCGTTTCCTGGTACACGACGAGGGCAACACCGCCCGCCGTGGGGACGTCGTACGTATCATGGAGACCCGACCCCTTTCGGCCCGCAAGCGGTGGCGTCTCCTCGACGTAGTTACGAGGGCCGAGTAGCCATGATCCAGAACGAGACAAGACTGCGCGTCGCGGACAACTCCGGTGCCCGCAGCCTCCTCACCATCCGGGTGATGGGCGGCAGCCGCCGGAGGAGCGCGGGCATCGGGGACACCATAGTGGCTACCGTCAAGGAGGCCACCCCCGGTGGCGCGGTGCGCAAGGGAGAGATAGTCACGGCCGTGGTCGTGCGGGTGCAGAAAGAGACCCGCCGCGAAGACGGGTCGTACATCAGGTTCGGCGAGAACGCGGGCGTCGTTATCAACCCCGACGGCGCTCCTCGCGGGACCCGGATCTTCGGTCCCGTGGCCCGGGAGCTCCGGGAAAAAGGCTATACGAGGATAATCTCACTCGCTCCGGAGGTGTTGTAGAGATGGCGCTTCACGTAAAGCGCGGAGACACCGTGGAGGTGATCTCCGGCAACGAGAGGGGCAGGCGCGGCGAGGTGGAGCGCGTGCTCCCCAAGGAGTCGCGGGTGGTGGTGCAGGGCATCAACACAAGGACCCGTCACGCTCGCCCGAGCCAGAACAACCAGCAGGGGCTCTTCACCTTCGACGCCCCGATACACATCTCCAACGTGATGGTCGTGGACCCGGACTCCGGTCAGCCGACCAGGGTCGGGTACCGGGTGCTGGAGAGCGGACAGAAGGTCCGGGTCAGCAAGAGGTCCGGGAAGGATATAGATGGCTAGGCTAAAGGAACAGTACCGGTCGGAGATCATGCCGTCTCTGCGGGAGAAGTTCGGGTACGAGAACGTGATGCAGGTCCCGAAGATAGACAAGGTCGTCGTCAACATGGGCGTCGGGGAGGCCGTTGCGAACAGCCGGGCCCTCGACGGCGCGATGAACGACCTGACCCAGATCACGGGCCAGAAGCCCCAGGTCCGGCGGGCGCGCAAGAGCATCGCGGGCTTCAAGATCCGGGAGGGTATGCCTATCGGTGCCCGCGTCACCCTCCGGGGTGAGCGGATGTGGGAGTTCCTGGACCGCCTGATCTCGGTCGCCCTGCCGCGCGTGAGGGACTTCCGGGGTATAAGCGATCGCTCGTTCGACGGGCGGGGCAACTTCGCGCTCGGCCTCCGGGAGCAGTTGATCTTCCCCGAGATCTCCTACGACGCCATAGACGCGACCCGCGGCATGGACGTCGCGGTGGTCACTACGGCGGGTAGCGACGAGGAAGGCCGGGAGCTCTTGAGGCTCCTCGGCATGCCGTTCAGGACGACCCAGGAGACGCGATAAAGTGACGAGGAAAGCACTCAGGGTAAAGCAGCAGAAGCCGCAGAAGTTCGCCGTGCGGGAGTACAACCGGTGCCAGCGGTGCGGCCGGGCCCAGGGGTACTACCGCAAGTTCGGTCTGTGCCGCATCTGCCTGCGGGAGCTGGCCCACGAAGGGAAGATCCCCGGGGTAACGAAAGCGAGTTGGTAGGTAGCTATGGCGGTTAGCGATCCGATAGCAGATATGTTGACCCGTATCCGCAATGCGGGCATGGCGAAGCACGACACGGTCGAGGTCCCTCCGAGCAAGCTCAAGAGGGAGATAGCCCGGATCCTCAAGGAGGAGGGCTATATAAGCGACTACACCGAGCGCGGCTCGGGGCCCGAAGCCAGAATCACCATCGAGCTCAAGTACGGCCCCGATGGCCAGCGCGCCATCTCGGGTCTCCGGCGTATGAGCCGTCCGGGCCGCCGGGTGTACCGCAAGCAGGGCACGATCCCCCGCGTCCTCGACGGCCTCGGGGTTGCCATCCTGTCGACCTCCCGGGGCGTCCTGACGGACCACGCTGCGAGGCGCGTCGGGGTGGGCGGCGAGGTGCTCTGCTTTGTCTACTAGAGTCACAGAGGAGTAGAGCATGTCGAGAATAGGCGTGGCGCCGGTGCAGGTGCCGAGCGGCGTCGAGGTGAGTATCTCCGAGGGCCAGGTCCACGTAAAGGGACCGAAGGGCGAGCTCTCGGTCCCGGTCGGCTCGGGCGCCAGCGTAAAGCAGGAGGACGGAATCCTCTCCGTGGAGCGGGACTCAGATTCGCCGGATCACAGGTCCATGCACGGGCTTACCCGGTCGCTCTTGCAGAACGCCGTCACCGGGGTGACGGACGGGTTCACTAAGACGCTCCAGATCTCGGGCGTCGGCTACCGGGCTCAGTTGCAGGGCCAGAACCTGAACCTTCAGGTCGGGTTCTCCCACCCGGTGCTCGTCGAGCCCCGGGAGGGGATCAGCTTCGAGGTCCCGGCTCCGACTACCGTCCTGGTGCGCGGCTTCGACAAGCAGCGGGTCGGCCAGACAGCGGCGGAGATCCGGGGCGTGAGGCCGCCCGAGCCGTACAAGGGCAAGGGTATCCGTTACGAGGACGAGCAGATCCGGCGCAAGGTCGGCAAGGCCGGCTAGGGGGGAAGATGGCACTAACAGAGGTAAAGCGAGGCCACAAGAACAAGCGGCGGGCACGTATCCGGAACAAGGTGTTCGGTACCAGGGAACGCCCCCGGCTCTCCGTGTACCGCTCGAACGCGAATATCTACGCCCAGCTAATAGACGATGAAGACGGCCACACCATCGTGGCCGCGGACTCCCGCGAGGTGGAGCCCGGCGAGAACCGCGTGGAGACCTCCCGCAAGGTCGGGGAGCTGGTCGCAGACCGGGCCCGCTCCGCGGACGTAGGGGCGGTGGTCTTCGACCGTGGCGGGAACATGTACCACGGACGGGTGGCGGCGCTGGCAGACGGCGCACGCTCCAGCGGGTTGAAGTTTTAGTTTTGGTTAAGGTTTAGGAGGTACTACAGACTTGGGACGCCAGAGAAGCGACGGTAGGGGTGGGGGCCCCGGCGGGCCGGGAGGCCCCGGTGCCTCCGGAGGTCCGGGAGGCGGAAGAGGCGGGCCCGGCGGCCGGGGAGGTTCCGGCGGTGGCCGTGGACGGGACCGCGACGGAGGCTCTGACCTCCAGGACCGCGTAGTCGAGATCCGGCGCGTGGCGAAGGTCGTAAAGGGCGGTCGGCGTTTCAACTTCAGTGCCCTCGTGGTCGTCGGTGACGGCAAGGGCCGGGTCGGCGTCGGGCTCGGAAAGGCCAACACGGTTCCCGCAGCTATCGGCAAGGGTCAGGAAGAGGCCAAGAGCGGGATGTTCGAGGTGCCGATGCGCAACACTACGATCCCGCACGGGGTCAACGGCCGGTTCGAGAGCTCAAAGGTAATGCTCAAGCCGGCCTCGGAAGGTACGGGCGTTATCGCGGGCGGCGGGGTTCGGGCTGTCTTGGAGCTCGCGGGCATCCGGGACGTGCTCACCAAGTCGCTCGGCTCCAACAGCCCGATCAACCTCGTAAGGGCTACGGAGCAGGGGCTGCGGAGCCTCCGCTCCAAGGCCGCCATCGAGAAGGTGCGGGGGGTGAAGATCACGCAATGAGCTCGCTCAAGGTAACGCAGACAAAGAGCGTCATAGGGTATGAAGAAAGCCAGAAGAGGACGGTTCGGGCTTTAGGCCTCAAGCACATCCGGGACTCCCGGGTGCACGGGGACACACCCCAGATAAGGGGTATGCTCCACAAGGTCCGTCACCTGGTCCGTGTAGAGGAGGTGAACGAGCAGTGAGGCTCAACGAACTCTCCCCGGCTCCCGGCTCCAACAAGAGCCGCAAGCGGCTCGGCCGCGGCAAGGGCTCCGGGCTTGGGAAGACCTCGGGCCGGGGACACAAGGGAGCCGGGGCTCGCTCCGGCGCCAGCACCCCCGCCATCTACGAGGGTGGTCAGATGCCCCTGCAGCGCCGGGTGCCGCGTCTGCGGGGTGTAGCCCGCGGTCCACACAAACCCGCCCGCCCGACCGTGTACAGCCCGGTAAACATCGGGGAGCTTCAGGAGGTGCCCGGTGGTACCATAGGCATCGAAGAGTTGCAGGCCGCAGGTCTCGTCGGTAAGAAAGGTGGTCCGGTCAAAATTCTCGGCGACGGGGAGATCGACCGGTCCGTAACCGTAAGAGTCCAGGCGGTGAGCCGGTCGGCCCGGGAGAAGATAGAGGCCGCCGGTGGGAGCATCGAGATACTGGAGCGGTAGCACATGCTAGGATCCTTAGCGAACGCCTGGAAGGTCCCCGACCTCCGCCAGAAGCTCTTGTTTACGGCGATGATCATCGCCCTCTACCGGCTCGGGGCCTTTGTTCCGCTGCCGGGTGTAAACCGGGAGGTTCTGGCCGGTGGCGGCCTCGACACCGACAACGCTGTTACCGGGCTGTTCTCGGCGTTCACCGGGGGAGCTTTCAACAACCTCTCGGTCTTCGCCCTGGGGATCATGCCGTACATCACGGCGGCCATTACCATGCAGCTCATGACCGTCGCCATCCCGAGGCTCCAGGAGCTCTCCCGGGAGGGCGAGACCGGACAGCAGAAGATCACGCAGTACACCAGGTACCTGACGCTCGGGCTGGCGTTTATCCAGTCGGTGGCGATGAGCTTCTACTTCAGCACGGCGCAGGGGCAGGGCGCCCTGTCCGGTGCGGGCCCGATAGACTACTTCCTGGTCGTGATCACCCTGACCACGGGCGTTATGTTGACCATGTGGCTCGGCGAGCTCATAAGCCAGCACGGCCTCGGCAACGGCATCTCGCTCATAATCACGGCGGCCATAATCTCCCAGGCCCCGAGTGCCCTGACGAGCCTGTACGAGGACGGCAACGTCTTGAACATCGTGATTCTGGGCATCCTGGCGCTGATGATAATTACCGCCATCGTGTTCGTTAACGAGGGCCAGCGCCGCATCCCGATCACCTACGCCAAGAAGCAGGTCGGGCGCAGGATGAGCCAGGGTGGTACCACGTACCTGCCGATGAAGGTGAACATGGCGGGGGTCATCCCGATCATCTTCGCCTCTTCTCTGCTGATCTTCCCTACCGCTCTCGGGCAGTTCGCCGGTGGTAACCCGGACTCCATCATGTACCGGCTCTCGCTCTTCTTTGCTCCCGGCGAGCCGGCCTACCTGTTCCTGTTCGCGATCCTGATCATCGCGTTCACGTACTTCTACACGGCGGTACAGTTCAACCCGGTGGAACATGCGGAGAACCTCAAGAAGAGCGGCGGCTACGTACCGGGCATCCGGCCCGGCCAGCCGACGGCGCTGTACCTGAACGGGGTCCTCACGAGGCTCACGCTCTTCGGGTCGCTCTTCCTGGCCTCCGTGGCGGTTGTGCCATACTTCATAACAGGTGCCTTGAACACCAGCATCTTCCTCGGTGGTACGGCTATGCTGATCGTGGTCGGCGTCTCGCTGGACTTCCTGCGGCAGCTGGAGAGCCAGCTCATGATGCGTAACTACGAAGGGTTCTTGAAGAAGAAATGAGAGTCGTACTTCTGGGCCCCCAGGGGGCAGGCAAGGGCACTCAGGCGCAGCGCATCTCCGAGAAGACGGGTGCGGAGCACATCTCGACCGGCGACCTCGTGCGCGCCGAGATAAAGGCGGGCTCGGAGCTCGGACGCAAGATCAAGGACTACAACGACCGGGGCGAGCTGGTGCCGGACGAGATCATCATAGAGATGGCGAAGCCTTACCTCTCGGAGACTGAGAGCTGGCTCCTCGACGGCTTCCCGCGCAACGAGGCACAGGCCCGCGCCCTGGACGAGGCGTTACAGGAGATCGGACGTGACCTGGACTGGGCGGTGGCCCTCGAAGCACCGGACGAGGAGCTGGTGATGCGGCTCTCGGGACGGCGGCAGAGCCAGGCTACGGGCAAGATCTACCACGTAGAGCACGACCCGCCGCCCGAAGGTGGCGACGATAAGGGACCGTTCATCCAGCGAGAGGACGACGCCGAGGGGGCGATCCGGCGGCGGCTCGAGATCTACCACGAGCACACGGAGCCTCTGAAGGACTACTACGGCGAGAAGGGCATACTCGTGACCGTGGACGCCACCCGGGGCATACCGGAGGTCACCGGGGACGTGCTGCGGGAGATGGGGCAGCCGGCGGAGGGCGGTACTTGATCGTCCGCAAGAGCCGGGGCGAGCTGGATACGATGCGCGAGGGCGGGCGCATCACGGCTGGCTGCCACGCGATGCTCGCGGAGAACGTCCGGGCGGGCGTTACCACCGCGGAGCTGGACGCCCTCGCCGACGAGTACATCCGCGAGCGGGGCGGCACGCCGGAGTTCAAGGGCTACCAGGGCTTCCCGGCCTCTATCTGCGCCTCGCCGAACTCCATGATCGTTCACGGCATCCCCGGCCCCTACCGTCTCGAAGAGGGGGACACCATCTCCATCGACGTCGGTACCCGCTACGGCGGCTTCGTGACCGACAGCGCCTGGACCTACAGGGTGGGTGAGGTCTCGCAGGAGGTCGAAGGGCTACTGAACACCACGCGGGAATGCCTCGCGGCCGCCACGGAGCAGATGGCCCCCGGCAAGCGCCTCGGGGACGTGGGGCACGCCATACAATCCCTGGCGGAGAGTCGGGGCTACGGGGTGGTCCGGGACCTGGTCTCCCACGGCGTCGGGCGGAAGATGCACGAGGACCCGCAGCTGCCGAACTACGGCGACCCCGGCACTGGGCCGCGCCTCCTGACCGGCATGGTGCTCGCCGTGGAGCCCATGATCACGCTCGGCACCTACGAGATACACATAGACCAGAAGGACGGGTGGTCCATCTACACCGCCGACGGCTCGCCCGCGGCCCACTACGAACACACCATCGCCGTCACCGAAGACGGCCCGTGGGTGCTCACGGAAGCCTAGCCGTGCCGGGGTCCAGAAAGTGGGAAGGACGCGGAGCGCGTGGTAGTATACTTGACTGGCTTCAAAGAAGATTGTAACTGTTTGTCAGAGACAGCGGAGGAGGTCCTTGGCTAAGGAAGACGTCATAGAGGTGGAGGGCACGATCACCGAGGCGCTGCCTAACACGCAGTTCCGGGTGGAGCTCGAGAACGGGCACAACGTGCTGGCTCACATCTCGGGCAAGATGCGGATGAACTACATCCGGATCCTGCCGGGCGACCGGGTCAAGGTGGAGCTCAGCCCCTACGACCTCGACCGGGGCCGGATAACCTACCGGTTCCGGACCTAGCCGGGCGCAGCCAGGGACCAGAAGAGTAGGAGATCAGAGAGCAGAGTGGAGGCAGCAAGTGAAAGTGCGGGCCAGCGTGAAACCTATCTGCGAGCGGTGCAAGGTCATACGCCGCCGCGGCATCGTGAGGGTCATATGTTCCAACCCCCGGCACAAGCAGAGGCAGGGCTAGTATGGCACGGGTAGCGGGCGTAGACCTGCCCCGTGAGAAGCGGGTCGAGATAGGCCTGACCTACATCTACGGCATCGGCCGGTCTACGGCGCGGAAGGTCGTGCAGGAGACCAGCGTGGACCCGAGCACCAAGGTCAGGGACCTTGCAGAGGGTGAGGTAGGCGCGATACGAAGCTACATCGACCAGAACCTTCAGGTCGAGGGTGACCTGCGCCGGGAGACCAACCAGAACATCCGGCGGCTCATAGAGATAGGGTCTTACCGGGGCATCCGGCACCGCCGCGGGCTACCACTGCGAGGCCAGCGGACAAAGACCAACGCCCGGCAGCGCAAGGGACCGAAGCCGTCCATCGGCGGAAGGAAGAAGGGTTAAATGGGCCGGCAGCGCCAGAGAGGGGCCACCAGGACTCGCCGGAAGGCTCGCAAGAACATATCCACCGGCATCGTCCACATAAAGAGCTCCTTCAACAACACCATCGTCTCTGTCTCCGACCAGGAGGGCAACATCATATCCTGGGAGTCGGCGGGCGCTCTGGGCTTCAAGGGGAGCCGCAAGTCCACACCCTACGCGGCGCAGATGACCGCTGAGAGCGTGGCGAACAAGGCTATGGACCAGGGCATGCGGCGCGTGGACATAGAGGTCAAGGGGCACGGCTCCGGGCGCGACATGGCCGCCAGGACCTTCCAGACCATGGGCATCGAGGTCCTCTCCATAAAGGACGTCACCGGCCAGCCGCACAACGGTTGCCGGGCTCCCAAGCGCCGCCGGGGCTAGCGGATTTCCGGTCAGAGAAGAGAGAGTAAGGAGCAGCATTGGCACGTTATCTAGGACCCAAAGGCCGGCGCGACCGGCGGGCCGGGGTGATGCTCTCCTCCATGCGGAAGAACCCGCTGGAGAGAAAACCCTACCCCCCAGGAGAGCACGGCCGCGGCAGGATGCGGCAGACGGAGTACGGCGTCCGCCTCCTCGAGAAGCAGAAGGCCCGCTGGTACTACGGGGTCTCCGAGAAGCAGTTCCACCGGGCCTACGAGAAGGCGAACCGGATGCAGGGCGTCAACGGCGAGAACCTCCTGCGGCTCATGGAGCTCAGGACGGACAACGTGGTCTATCGGATGGGCTTCGCGACGAGCCGTCCGCAGGCTCGGCAGCTCGTCGGGCACGGGCACTTCCAGCTAAACGGCCACAAGCACGACATACCCTCGGCGGTTCTCAAGCCGGATGACGTACTGACCGTGCGGGAGAAGAGCCGGAACTTAGAGCCCATACAGAACGCCGCAGAGCAGGTCGTCGCCGTCCCGCCGTGGCTGGAGGCCGATCACGACAACTTCACCGGCAGGGTCCTGCACGTCCCGTCCCGGGACGAGATAGATACTCCCGTCGAGGAGCAGCTCATCATCGAGTTCTACAGCCGTTAGGCTGGGGCTCCGGCAGAGGTCACTCAATTACGTTTACCAGGTGGTAATTTGACGATGTTAGATATAGCGCCACCCCGTTTCAGGGTGGAAGAAGAAGATGAACGGCGGGCGGTCTTCGTGGCCGAGCCGCTACCCAGGGGCCTCGGTCACACGCTGGGCAACTCCCTGCGCCGGGCCATGCTCTCCGGGCTGCCGGGGGCGGCGATCACCAAGATCCGTCTAGAGGGCGTCTCGCACGAGTTCTCCACCATCCCCGGTGTCAAGGAGGACGTGGTGGACCTCATCCTGAACCTCAAGGGCCTCAAGTTCAATCTGGACCGGGACGAGCCGATAGAGCTCGAGGTCACCAAGAACGGGGCGGGCGAGGTCACCGCGGAGGACATCGAGCTCAAGGCTGACGTGGAGGTAGTGGACCCGGACGTACACCTCGCGAGCGTCTCCGAGGGCGGGCAGCTGGAGATGCGCCTCACGGTCGAGAAGGGCCAGGGTTACGTGCGGGCCGAGCAGAACAAGAGCGACGCGGACCCCATCGGGGTTATAGCTATAGACTCTCTGTTCTCGCCGGTGCAGCGCGTCAACTACTCGGTCTCGGAGACCCGGGCGGGCTCCCGTACCGACCTCGACTCGCTCTCCATAGAGGTCTTTACCGACGGCCGCATAGAGCCGCGGGAGGCTCTGCAGGAGGCGGCCCGGCAGCTCACGGAGGTACTCGGCCTCTTCATGGAGGGCTACGAGGCCCAGAGAGGCGGCGGGGAGACCCGCAGCGTCCGTCCCGGACGCCCCGTGATAAACGACGAGCGCCCGGTCGAGGAGTTGGAGCTCACCGTCCGGTCCTACAACTGCCTCAAGCGCGAGGGCGTGGACACCATCGGCCAGCTCGCGACGATGACCGAGGAAGAGTTAATGAACATCCGTAACCTCGGCATGAAGAGCGTGGACGAGATCCGCTCGAAGCTCACCGAGTACGGTTACGCCCTGGAGAGTGAGGAATATGAGGCACGCTAAGAGGGGCCGGAAGCTCGGCCGGGAAGCCCAGCACCGACGTCTCATGCTGGGCACGATGGCCGGACAGGTCATACAGCACGGCCGCATAAAGACCACGGGCCCGAAGGCCAAGGAGGTCCGGAGCGTCGTGGACCGCCTGGTTACCATGGCCAAGAAGGATGACCTGAACTCCCGCCGACAGGTGGCGAAGGTCGTCAAGGACAAGACCATCGTCCGGAAGCTCTTCGAGGACGTGGCCCCGGAGCTCGACGACCGGGACTCGGGCTACACCCGCATCCTGAAGCTCGGGCCGCGACTCGGGGACGGCGCGGATCAGGTCTATTTGGAGCTGGTAAACCACGACGCCCTGGTCGGCGCGGGAGACGAGAGGTAGCCCGTAGCCCCGCGAGGCGAACAGTATAGAGCTCCCGGCGAGGGGGTCCGCCACGGCGGGCCCCCCGTCGTCTCCTGCAGAGGGCTGGCCTTCTCGTACCCGGGAGCTGAGCGTCCCGCCCTGCGGGACTTCGACCTGGGGGTCGAGGCCGGGGAGTATGTCGGCGTCGTGGGACCGAACGGCGGCGGCAAGTCTACCCTGGTGCGGCTGCTCAACGGCCTCCTCGTCCCCGACTCCGGGGAGGTTGCGGTGGCCGGTCACGACCCGGTGACCGAGCCGTTCGAGGTCCGCAAGAGGACCGGGGTGCTCTTCCAGAACCCGGAGAACGGGCTCGTGGCGCCGTTCGTGGAGGACGACGTGGCCTTCGGGCTGGAGAACCTCGGGGTGCCGCGGGAGGAGATGCGGCGGAGGGTGGCTGAGGCCATACGGTCCGTGGGGCTCTCGGGCTACGAGCGTCGGGAGCCTCACACCCTGTCGGGCGGGGAGAAGCAGCGGGTCGCGCTCGCGGGTCTGCTTGCCGTGGAGCCGGAGGTCCTGCTCCTCGACGAGCCGACCTCGATGCTGGACGCGCCGGGGCGGCGGGAGGTCCTGCGTCGCATCGGGGGTCTCAGGAGGAGCAAGACCGTGCTGCACGTGACGCACCACCTGGAAGAGCTCCTGGAGGCCGACCGCGTGCTCGTCATAAACGGCGGCCGGCTCGTGGCCGAGGTAGAGCCCGGGCGTCTGATGGCCGATGCCGCGCTGCTCGAGGAGAACCGGCTCGTCCCGCCGACGGTGCCGCGGCTCGCGGCGGACCTCGGCCTGGGGAGCTGCCGGACCCCGGAGGACCTCGCAGGCGCGGTGCTGCGCCGCGTTTGGGAAGGCTCCGGGGCAGAGATAAGGTGAGGATCTCGCTAGAAGACGTCTGGCACGTCTACTCGCCGGGGACCGCCTTCGAGACCGTGGCGCTCAGGGGAGTCTCCTTGAGCGTGGAGCCCGGGGAGGTGCTCGGGATAGTCGGCGGGACGGGCTCCGGGAAGAGCACGCTCGCGGCGCACCTGAACCTGCTCCTCCGGCCCACGAGCGGCCGGGTGCTGGTGGATGGCCGGGATGCCCTCGCGCTGAGAAAGAGCGAGCTCCGCAGGAGGGTGGGGCTGGTCTTCCAGTTCCCGGAGCAGGCGCTCTTCGCGCCGAGCGTGGAGGAGGACGTGGCGTTCGCTCCCCGCCAGATGGGCCTCGGACCGGAGGCGGTAGAGGAGCGGACCGCGGCGGCGCTCGGCGTCCTGGGTATAGCTCACCTCGCCCGGAGGCCGACCCGCGCGCTCTCCGGCGGGGAGCAGCGGCGGGCCGCCATCGCGGGCACCCTGGCGATGCGGCCGCAGGTCTTGGTGCTGGACGAGCCGACCGCGGGCCTCGACCCTTTCTCCCGCAGGGAGCTTCTCGGCGTGGTCCGCCGACTCCGGGAGGAGGGGACCTCCGTGGTGCTCGTCTCCCACGACCTGGACGAGGTAGCCGAGGTCTCCGACCGCCTCTGCGTGATGGAGGGTGGGGCGGTACGGGCGGAGGGGACGCCCGAGGAGGTGTTCTACGGCGAGCTCGCGCTGGCCCCGACGACGGTCCGGGTGGCCGCCCGGGTGCGGGAGTCCGCGCCGGGCCTCGGGCGGCCGGTCTCCTACGATGAGACGCTCCGTAGCCTGCGCGCCCTGATCGGGGGTTAGCCGTGGCCCCGGGAGCCGGGCGCGGCACCGGGCAGTTCTACCCGGCGGACTCCCCGCTGCACGCCCTCGACCCGCGGGCCAAGATACTCGCCGTCGCCGCCCTGGTGGTCGGGCTCTTCCTGGTCGACTCCGTAGCCGGGTTTCTCGCCGTGGGGGCCGCCCTCCTTTGTCTCGTGCAGGTCAGCCGGGTGCCCCCCTCCACCTTCCTCCGGCTCCTGCGGCCGGTCGCGGTCATCGTGGCGTTCACGGCCCTGTTCCAGGTCGCGTTCGTGCGGGAGGGAGAGGTGGTCTTCGGTCTGTGGGTGTTCCAGGCCCACTCCGAAGGGCTCCGGCTCGCGGCGCACCTGGCCCTCAGGATACTCCTGCTCGTGGCGGCCGCGGCGCTGCTCACGGCCACCACCCCGCCGCTCTCCCTCTCCGACGGCATAGAGGACCTGCTCTCGCCGCTCAAGCGATTCCGGTTCCCGGCACACGAGATCGCCATGATGATGACCATAGCCCTCCGCTTCATACCCACCCTCCACGAGGAGGCCCGGAAGATCATAATGGCCCAGGCCGCCCGGGGCGCGGACTTTACGGAGGGCGGCCTCATCCAGCGGGTCCGGGCGCTGGTGCCCGTGCTGGTCCCGCTCACCGTAGGGGCCTTCCGGCGGGCCGACGAGCTTGCCGAGGCCATGGAGAGCCGGGGCTACCGGGGCGGCGAGGGCCGGACCCGCTACCGGGAGCTCTCCTTCCGGGGCCGGGACGCCACCGCCCTCTGTATAGCGGTGCTCATACCGGTCGGCGGGATCCTCCTGTGAAGCTCGCCGGTCTCGTGGAGTACGACGGCACGGACTTCTCCGGGTGGGCTGCTCAGCCGGGACAGCGGACGGTCGAGGGCTCGCTCTCGGAGGCGCTCGGGACCATCCTCCGGCAGCCCGTGAAGCTCTCCGTGGCCGGTCGTACCGACGCCGGGGTCCACGCGAGCGGCCAGGTAGTCTCTTTCGAGGCCGAGACGGAGCTCTCCCCGGCCGAGGTCTCCTACAAGACCACCGCCGTCCTGCCGCCGGACGTGGCGCTCCGCCGCTGCGCGCCCGTGAGCCACGACTTCGACGCCCGCAAGAGCGCGAGGAGCCGGAGCTACGAGTACCGTGTGCTCGACGGCGCCATCCGCTCCCCGCTTCTGCGGCGTTACACGAGCCGCGTACCGAAGAGCCTCGACACCGGGCTCCTCGACGAGGCCGCCGGGCTCGTACGCGGCACCCACGACTTCCGGGCCTTCACGCCCTCCCGCAGTTACCACTCGTACTTTGTCCGGAAGGTGACCGAGTCTCTGTGGGAGCGGCGCGGGGAGGTGCTGGTCTACAGGATCACCGCCGACGCTTTCCTGTACGGCATGGTCCGTACGCTCGTCGGCACGATGCGGGAGGTAGCGGAGGGACGCCGGTCCCTGGGAGACTTCGCTTCCCTGCTCGGCGGTGCCGACGAGCGGAGCCGCGCCGGTCCCTCCGCCCCGCCACAGGGCCTCACGCTCGTCCGCGCGGCCTACGAGGAGCAGATCGTGTGATCCACCCCTCGGGACGAAAAGATGCCCGGGGCCCGCCCCCGGGCATCCTCTGCGCGTGCTATCCCGTTGTCAGGCTCTAGACTCTGTCCGCCCGGACTACGAGACGCTCGCTCCAGCCCGGCCCAACGCAGGTCTGCAGCGAGACCATGTCGCGTCCAGCCTCCGGTGCGGCCACCCACACGTCGGTCGGCATGACCGTCATGATCTCGGTGACCTGATACTCGTAGCTGGTGCCGTTCGCGTCCGTGAGGACGATGTCGTCCCCGTGGGTCAGGCTCGGGAGCCCCGCGAACTGCTGCCAGGAGCCGGTCCCCTCGTAGCCGTAGACGTGAGCCGCTATGTAGGTGTTGGAGCCCGGCTCCCACGGGAAGCCGGTCGAGGGCAGCTTTATAGCGCCGTGGTGCAGAGCCTCTTCGCTCTCCGTGTTGAACACCGGGTCGTTGTAGCGGCCCATCTTCGGCACCGTGAGGCTGAGGTCCCCGCTCGCGGGCGGCGCCGGAGCCGCTTCCTCCACGGCGGCCTCTTCAGCCGCAACAGCCTCCTCGGCAGCGG
>JACCZN010000322.1 GCA_013695915.1 Rubrobacter sp. | reverse complement strand
AGAGGGCTGCGCGGTTTCCTCCGAGCCTCTCTTTGGTCTCTGTGTAGTAGGCGTGGTCGGGTGAGCCTTTGCGGCTGGCGCTCTGGGCTGCCTCGAAGGCCGCCCATCTCAAGACCGGCGGGCCCTGTCTTGAGAGCTTTCCCGCGGCTCGCTTGTCGTCGGAGCTGTGGACGGTGACGTCGAGCCCGGCATAGCGCACCGTCTTCTTGGAGCTCGAAAAGCGCCGGGTATCACCCAACTCTGAAAGCAGCGCCACACTGGTAAGCTCTCCTATGCCGTAGTGCTCCATCAGCGCCTGACAGCCAGCCTGGTAGCGGGCGTAGGCCCTGAGCTCCGCTTCTATGGGCTCAAGCTCCTCGTTTATGTGATCGATCATCGCCAGAGACAGATCCACGACCTTGCGGGCTGCCCCAGGAAGCTCCAGAGCCTCCAGCCAGGCGCGTTGGTCGGCTGCAAGCAGGTTCTTCTGTTGAGGGTAGCCGTTGTGGAAGAGATGGGCGTGGATGCGCTGGAGGTAGGCCGTGCGCTCCTCGATCATGGAGTGGCGCATCCGTGTGAGCGTCCGGATCTCCCCTAGTGCTCGGGCGGTATCCAGGACTCCGGCAGACGGTCTATAACCAGCAGCTCCCGCAGATGCCCGGCGTCCAGACGATCTGTCTTGGCCCGCTTCTTACGCCCCTGCAAGGACTTGGTCTTCGCGGGCTCTGCCAGGTGAGGCTCGATTCCAGCCCTCCGGAGCTCCTCGACCACGTAGCGCCAACCGGTGGTGGCCTCCACGGCGATGGCTGCATCCTGAGCGGGGAACCGCTCGGTGAAACCCTCTAGCCAGGACCACAGTCCCTCCCTGTCAGCTGGCTGGATCTTGCCGCGGTGTACCTCGCCGGTCTCCATCTCGATGTAGTCGAAGGTGATCTGCTTCCTATGTACGTCGAAACCACCTAGAATGTCCATCCGGGGCCTCCTCAAGCTCCGTTATTGACATGACACGGGCATGATCTCATCACCCGCATCTGAGCTGGGGAGGCCTCACTTCGTAAAGGGCTCACTCCGTTTGCCCGTACGGGAAGCCTCACTTCACAAAGGGCTCACTCCGTTTGCCTGTACATGTCATCTTTTGAGGATGGTTTGTGTGGTAACTCCCATCCTACCCGGGGAGGTTCCGCTTCTTCATCTCCGTTGGTGGGTATGCGTCAGGGGATGATGCTCGTGGGCAGGAAGTGGGACGAGGAGACCGTACTGCGCGCCGCCCACGCATTCGAGCGGGCCGGGGCGTACGACGCCGGGGCGGGAGCCACAGCAAGCCGCTGACGCTTGCTGCCACGCTTACCGGCCGGGTGATCGGAGCGGGGTCTAGGAGTTGGCGGGGGCGGTGCTGGCCGCCTCCGTGGCGGCCAGCGCGGCGCCCGCGATACCGGCGGAGTTGAGGAGCTTCGCCGGGAAGATCTCGGCCCGCGTTTCGAGGTGGGGGAAGAGTTTGTCAGCCTTCTTGCTCGCGCCGCCGCCCACGATGATGCGGTCCGGCCAGAGCAGGCGCTCGATGGCCTCGAGGTACTCGTTGAAGCGCCCGGCGAACTTCCGCCAGCTCAGGTTCTCCCGCTCTCGGGCGGCGGCGGAGGCGTAGGTCTCCGCGTCCATGCCCCGGAGCTCTATGTGCCCGAGCTCCGTGTTCGGCACGAGCCGCCCGCCCGTGAACAGCGCCGTGCCGATGCCGGTCCCGAGGGTCAGCATCAGGACCGTACCATCTACGTCCCGCCCCGCGCCCCAGCGGACCTCGGCCAGTCCCGCCGCGTCGGCGTCGTTGACCGTCCAGACCGGCATGCCGAGCGTGGCCTGCAACCGGCCCCCGAAGTCGAAGCCGACGGTCGAGGCGTCCACGTTGGCCGCCGTCTGCGCCACGCCGGCCTTGATCACGGCCGGGAACCCGCAGCCCACGGGGCCGTCCCAGCCGAAGTGCCGGACGAGCCCGGCGGCTGTCTCCAGCACCGCCTCCGGGGTGGCGGGCTGCGGCGTCACGAGGCGCTTGCGCTTGGCCTTTAGCTCCCCGGTCTCCACGTCCACCGGGGCACCCTTCACGCCGGACCCGCCAATGTCAAGGCCGAACACTTCCATGCCATCCTCCTCCGCTCTGGCCGGGCTCCGGCACATCGTACCCGAGTCCGGCGGTGGATTTCAGAGGCCCGAGCGCTGCCGGTCCGGACGCGGCAGTGTATCTTGGAAAAGATGGTCCTCTACTCCCACACCCTGGAGGGTATCTCCGCCGCCCAACTCTCGGGCGGCTTCTTCGAAGGCTGGCCGGACCCGCCCTCCCCGGAGACGCACCTGCGAATCCTCGGGGGCAGCGGCGAGGTGATCCTGGCCGTGGACGAGGAGTCCGACGCCGTCGTGGGCTTCACCGCCGCCGTTACGGACGGCGTCCTGTGCGCCCACATCACCCTCCTCGAGGTGCTTCCTAAGTATCGCGGCAGGGACGTCGGAAGGGGGCTCGTGGAGCGCATGCTCGGCCGGATGGAGCGGCTCTACGCCGTGGACGTGACTTGTGAGCCGGACCTCCGGCCGTTCTACGCGTCGCTGGGGCTCCGGCCCACCGCGGGCATGGTGCTCCGCAGGTACGCTAACCAGTCCGGACTCCCTCCGGGCGGGAGCGGGGAGGACACTGTATATTAGGCCCATGAGGGTCGCTCTAGCCCAGATAAATACCACCGTCGGGGACGTGTGGGGGAACGTGGAGAAGGCCGCCGGTGCTCTGGAGCGGGCCGTGGGCTCCGGGGCGGACCTCGTCGCCTTCCCGGAGCTAACCGTCACGGGCTACCCGCCGGAGGACCTCCTCATGCGCCCGGCCTTTATAAAGGATAACCTCCGGGCTTTGGAGGAGTTCGCCGGGCGGGTGCCCGAAGGCGTGACCGCTGCCGTGGGGTTCGTGGACCTCGAGGCCGACCTCTACAATGCCTGCGCCCTGGTCTCGGGTGGTGAGGTCCTGCACCGCTACCACAAGCGCTACCTGCCCAACTACGGCGTCTTCGACGAGAACCGCTACTTCCGGGAGGGGAGCGGGGCCTCCATCCTGAAGGCGGACGACGCCCTCGTCGGCGTGAGCGTCTGCGAGGACATCTGGTACCCGGGAGGACCGGCCCGCGAGCAGGCGCTCGGGGGGGCGAGCGTGCTCCTGAACGTCTCCGCCTCGCCCTACCATCGGTTGAAGGGCGCTTCGCGGGAGCGGATGCTCGGCGTGCGGGCTTCGGACTACGGCTGCTACGTGCTCTTCTGCAACCTCGTCGGCGGGCAGGACGAGCTGGTCTTCGACGGGCACTCGGTAGTCTTCGACCCCGAGGGCCGGCTCGTGGCCCGGGCGCGGCAGTTCGAGGAGGACCTGCTCCTCGTTGACCTCCGGCCGGAGGAGTCCCTGGTCCGGCGCCTCCACGACCCCCGGCCGCGCAAGGAGGACCCCGAGCACCCGCTGCAGAAGGTCGAGGCACCCTCCCGCG
>JACCZN010000108.1 GCA_013695915.1 Rubrobacter sp. | reverse complement strand
ACAGGTTACGATACCAGGAGGGTATGGTTCTTTGACGACTAACCCGGTCTCCAAGAGTTCCGAGAACACTTACGACGCCAGCTCCATTCAAGTCCTGGAGGGCCTCGAAGCCGTCAAGCGCCGCCCCGGTATGTATATCGGATCCACCGGCCCGCGCGGTCTGCACCACCTCGTGTGGGAGATCGTGGACAACTCCATAGACGAGGCTCTGGCCGGTCACTGCTCGGAGATCTCCGTCACCGTACACCCGGACAACTCCGTCTCGGTGGTGGACGACGGCCGCGGCATGCCCGTGGGTATCATGGAGAAGTACGGGAAGTCCGCGACCGAGGTCATCATGACCACGCTCCACGCCGGCGGCAAGTTTGACGGGTCCGGCTACAAGGTCTCCGGCGGGCTGCATGGCGTCGGCGGTTCGGTCGTCAACGCCCTTTCGGAGTGGTTGGAGATAGAGATCCGGCGCGAGGGGCACCTCTGGTCCCAGCGCTACGAGCGTGGATTCCCGACCGGGGACCTCGGCAAGGTCCGCAAGCTCAAGAAGGACGAGGGTCACGGCACCACGATCCGATTCTCGCCAGACCCGGAGATCTTCACCGAGACCCGGGAGCTCTCCTTCGACACGCTGAGCCGTAGGTTCCGGGAGTCCGCGTTCCTGAACCGGGGGCTCAAGATCGGGCTCAAAGACGAGAGCGACGAGGACCTCTCCGTAACCTACCGCTACGAGGGGGGCATTCGGGACTTCGTCGAGCACATAAACGAGTCCAGGGACCCCGTACACAAGACCATCTTCTACCTCCAGCGCGAAGAGGAGTCGGGCGAGGTCGAGATAGCCCTGCAGTGGAACACGGGCTTCCAGGACTCGGTCTTCTCCTTCGCCAACAACATCAACACCCACGAGGGCGGTGCCCACCTCTCCGGCTTCCGCGGGGCTCTGACCCGCACGATCAACGACTACGCCCGGCAGAAGGGCCTGATCAAGGAGAAGGAGGAGAACCTCACCGGGGACGACATCCGGGAGGGGCTCGCAGCGGTGATCTCCGTCAAGCTCAAGGAGCCTCAGTTCGAGGGACAGACCAAGACCAAGCTCGGCAACACGGAGGTCAAGGGCCTCGTCGAGAGCGCCACCAACCACTTCCTCGCGGAGTTCATGGAGGAGCGTCCCGGCGAGGCCAAGGCCATCATCAACAAGGCTCTGCAGGCCGCGAGGGCCCGTCAGGCTGCCCGCAAGGTCCGGGATACCATCCGCAAGGGGTACCTGGAGTCCTCGACGCTGCCCGGAAAGTTAGCGGACTGCACCTCCAAGGACCCGGCGAGGAGTGAGATCTTCATCGTCGAGGGCGACTCGGCCGGGGGCTGTTTTTCCGGAGACACGCGGGTCGCGCTGGCTGATGGCCGTTCGCTCAGCTTCGAGGATCTGGCAGTGGAGCAGGAGGAAGGGAAAGAGCACTTCTGCTACAACATTCGTAAAGATGGTCGGATCGGGCTGGAGCATGCGATAGAGGCGCGGGTGACGAAGCGGGACACCGAGGTAATCCGGGTTACGCTGGACAACGGTGAGGAGATCACCTGCACCCCCGACCATCGCTTCATGCTGCGCGACGGCAGTTACAGACCCGCCGCGGAGCTGACACCCGACGACTCGCTGATGCCCCTGTACCGTAAGCTCTCCGACAGAGCGGAGCCGGGGATCACGATAGACGGCTACGAGGTGACCTGGGACCCGCGGTCGGAGGGCTGGCTATTCACGCACTCGCTGGCCGACTGGTACAACCGTTGGCAGGGAGTCTATGGTAAAGACGATGGCGACCACTGCCACCACATAGACTTCGACAAGCGCAACAACAACCCCACGAACCTCGCGCGGCTGCCCTCCGAAACGCATCTGGCGTTGCACCGCGACCACGTCGAACAGACCCTGCACCGTCCCGAAGTCATCGAGAAGGGCCGCAAGCTCCGCCAGAGTCCCGAGTTCCGGGCAGCGATGAGCGAGCGTATGCGCCGGGAGGAGACGCGGGAAGTCCTCTCCCAGCAGGCAAAGGCGCAGTGGCAGGACGAAGGCTACAAGGCGTACATGGGTCGAAAGTGGCGCGAGGCTCTGGACGAGACGTACTACCGTAAGACCGTCGCGGCTTTGAGGAGTTACTCCGGCGAACAAGAGAGGCTCGACCTCGCTGCCTACGACGCTCACCGCAAAGAGACCCGAAACAAGAGCCTGCTCCGCTTCGACACCTTCTGCGCCCGCTACTTCGATGGAGATGAGAGCCGGGCGCAAGAAGCCGCGGCAAACTACAACCACCGGGTCGTATCGGTGGACCGCATCGAGGAGCGAATGGACGTGTACGACCTGGAGGTGCCGGGTACGCACAACTTTGCGCTCGCGAGCGGAGTGTTCGTACACAACAGCGCCAAGCAGGGCAGGGACAGGAACTTCCAGGCCATCCTGCCGCTGCGCGGCAAGATCCTGAACGTCGAGAAGGCCAACATGAACAAGGTCCTCTCCAACGTCGAGATACAGGCCATGATCAGCGCCATCGGCGCCGGGGTGGGGGAGAGCTTCAACCTCGCCGACTGCCGGTACAACCGCATCGTCCTGATGACCGACGCGGACGTGGACGGCAGCCACATAAGGACGCTGGCACTCACGTTCCTCTACCGGAATATGCCAGAACTTATCGAGGCGGGGTACGTCTACATCGCGCTGCCCCCGCTCTACAAGATCGTGCATAGCCGCAAGGAGTACTACGTCTACAACGATCGGGAGTTCCAGGAGACCGTCCGCAGGCTCGGCATAAACGGCGATGCCAGCTTCTCCCGCTTCAAGGGCCTCGGCGAGATGAACCCGCTACAGCTCTGGGAGACGACCATGGACCCCGCCAAGCGTACGCTCCTGCAGGTAACGGTAGACTCCGCGGCCGTCGCCGACGAGCTCTTTACCGCGCTCATGGGCGACAAGGTCGAGCCCCGTCGGAAGTTCATCGAGGCGAACGCCAGGGAAGTAAAGAACCTGGACGCGTAGGCTGTGGGACCGGAAGACCGTCCGGCGCGGCGGCCGGGAGTCCTGTCACGGGTGAGCCGGGAGGAGATAGCTGATAACCAGAGAACACACATCGAGGTACGGAAATGCTTGATACTTTCGCCGGGAACATCCAGCCGCATTCCATAGAGGAGGAGCTCAAGGACTCTTTCCTCTCGTATGCGATGAGCGTAATCGTCTCGCGCGCCCTGCCAGACGTGCGGGACGGCCTCAAGCCCGTCCACCGGCGGGTGCTCTACGCGATGCACGACGTAGGGCTCCAGCCGAACCGGCCGTACCGCAAGAGCGCGACGGTCGTCGGCGAGGTGATCGGTAAGTACCACCCGCACGGCGACTCTGCCGTCTACGATACGCTGGTCCGGCTCGCGCAGGACTTCTCCATGCGCCACAAGCTGGTAGACGGACAGGGTAACTTCGGCTCGGTGGACGGCGACCCCGCCGCCGCCATGAGGTACTGCGTAACGGGCGACACGCTGGTCAGGACCACCTCGGGGACGCGCAGGATCTCGGAGCTCACGGAAGTCGAGCCCGACTCCGAAGCGGGCATCGACGTCGAGGTCCTGAACAGGGACGGAGATCCGGTCCGGGCGTCGAAGCTCTTTCACAGCGGCGAGCACCCGACGCTCAGGCTCCGCACCCGGCAGGGACACGAGTTGGTGGGAACGTACAACCACCCGGTCCTTTGTCTGAGGGACGTCGCCGGGGTACCGATGCTGATGTGGACGCTGCTGGAGGAGGTCGAGCCCGGCGACCACGTGGTCATGAGCCGGGCTACCGGTGTCGAGGAGGGTGGTCTCGAGGCTTCGAACGACTCGCTGCTTGGACTACTGGCGGGAGCCTTTGTCTCCGAGGGCTGGGCTTCGGAGAGACGCGCCGGGTTCAACAACGTGGACAAGGGTTACTTCAACGCCACGCTTGCCGCTTACGATGAGGTCGTGGGAGGCCCTCGATACGTCTACGAGCGGGACCTGAAATCCGGCAGACGCATCTACGAGCTCGACGTGCAGTACATGGGGGCGTTCGAGGCGAGCTCGCTCGCCGAGATCGTCGGCTTCAAGAGCGCTAGAAGGCGCGTCCCGAACCTCGTGTGGCGGGGGTCGGCGTCCCTCAAGCGGGCTTTCTTGCAGGGCCTCTACGAGGGTGACGGCTCCGTATCGCTGGCACCCCGAAACTCCGTCCAGGTCTGCTACTCGACCCAGAGCCCGGAGCTTGCGAGAGACCTCCAGATCCTCCTGTTAGAGTTCGGAGTCGTTGCCAGGCAGGCCCGGTACGAGAACGGTGAGGTCAAGCTCTACATCGGCAACCGCCGCGATGCCCGGCTCTTCGCCGAGAGGGTGGGTTTCTTCGGGGTCAAGCAGAGGAAGTTGGAGGACGCTCTCCGCAACGTCCCGGAGTCGAGCCGGGCGATGTCGTCGGACCTCATACCGTACCTGGCTGACTACGTACGCTCGGACGGTGCGGTGGGTGAGGAGAACCGTCGCTGGCTGGCGCGGAACAACGTGGACCGCGTCGAGCGTTGGGAGCAGCGGGGCGCTACTTTGATGGAGAGGATCGAGTCCGAAGAGGTCAGGGCGGTCGTCGAGCCTCTCGTCTCCGCGGGTTATTACTACGCCGAGGTCGAGTCCGTAGAGGAAGCCGGAGTACGCCCAGTCTACTCGATCCGCGTGGATTCCCGGGACCACTCGTTCATCACCAATGGCTTCGTTAGCCACAACACCGAAGCCCGCCTGACACGGGTAGCGACGGAGATGCTGCGGGACATAAGCTCGGATACCGTGGACTTCGCGCCGAACTTCGACGAGTCCCAGCAGGAGCCGGTAGTGCTCCCGGCCCGGTTCCCGAACCTGCTCGTGAACGGCTCGGACGGCATCGCCGTCGGGATGGCGACCAAGATACCGCCGCACAACATGGGCGAGGTCGTGGACGCCACCGTGGCCCTCATAGACGACCCGGAGTTGACCGACGAGGAGCTCTTGGAGTACATAAAGGGCCCCGACTTCCCGACCGGCGGCGTCATCGTGGGCCTATCTGGGATGAGGGAGGCGCTACTCACCGGGCGGGGCTCCGTGCGGGTTCAGGCCAAGGCCCACACGGAGCAGATCAAGGGCAACAGGACCCAGATAGTGGTCACCGAGATCCCCTACCAGGTCAACAAGAGCTACCTGCTGCAGAAGATCGCCGAGCTCGTCAAGGAGCGCAAGCTGCAGGACGTCTCCGACCTCCGGGACGAGTCCGACCGGACGGGGATGCGCGTCGTCATAGAGCTCAAGCGGG
>JACCZN010000076.1 GCA_013695915.1 Rubrobacter sp. | reverse complement strand
CCGATTGGCATCTCAAAGCGAGAGCCACCAAAGAGCATTTGCTTTCTGGAAAGCCCTTAGAAATGCCGCTTCAGGCTCCGAGGTGATAATTCCTCATTTCTTCGTAGGGGGGTGCGGAAAGTCGGCTAACCTCCACGCGAACCCGTTCGGGAGAAGCAACCACCCTCAGCCCTATCCGTTCTCCGGAGTCGAGGCTGGCGTGCCGGACGGAGTTGGTAAGAAGCTCGCTCGTCAAGAGCCGAACGTGCTCAAGGCTCTTCGGGGCCATGGAGTCCTCCAGATCGTCGAGGGAGCGCCGGGCGTCCGAGAGGGCTTCGGGTTCCGGCTCTATTTGTAGGTCGATCTCCAACGGCACCGCCGATCCGGGGGTGGCTTCTCCTCCGTCGTTTGTGCCTGTACCCTGTGCCCTCGTTAGCCGAAACACCCCGCATGGTGGCTCTGCCCGCATTTCCGGCCGCTACCAGGACCAGCCACGATCCGCGAGGAGTTGCGCCTACAGCGCTTCGGTCCAGCGCCTCGGCCCTCGCGCGCTCCCTTTAAAGCTCCTCGCGCAGCGTGGATTCTGCTCCCTCGGTGAGCTGCAGCCGGGCCAGAGCTCACTGGCCTCCGCGCTGCGGGCCTCCAGGCGCAGCACCTCCGGAGAGTTGCCGCGCGACGGCGGACTTCATGTAAGGCCTATTTTCACGAGGCATAAAATCGGATAAACGAAAGCGCCCCCGGAGGGGCGTCGATAGGCGACTCTATTAAGCTTAGAGGCTGCGCCAATAGGCGAGTAGCTTATGTATCAAGGACCGGTGGACAGGCTGCCCAATCGCTCGAGAAGCTGACAAGTATAAAAAGTGTCGAGCCTATTGGCGCAAGCTCTTAACGAGCGGGATGTTACTCTCGCCCGGTCTGCATCCCACTCTGCAGCCGCGGCACGAGCATCTCCTTGGCCTGCTGGGAGGCCCTGAGGTTGCTCTCTAGCACGCTGTTGAAGAACTCCACAAGCTCCTGGTCGCCCTCCTGGTTGGCGTCCTGGATGTAGCTCTTCAAGGACTCTACGTTCTCCGAGGACTGATGAAGTACCTCTATGAGGTTGTAGTTCTTGTCCTTGGGCTGCCTCGAGGCTTCGGCCATTTGACTTCCTTTCTACACAACTGTCTACACAAACTTGCCAAGCTCGTACCTTACCCGGGACGGGGGCCGGCACAAACGTTTGCCGGCGCAACGATCCAGAGTGAGATGAAGCCGGGACACGTTCCTCACCCTACAACCGGAAACGGATCAGGGCAGTTTGCCTCCTGTCACCTCCAGTACTGCCCCGGAGACAGAGCTAGACTCTTCGGAGGCCAGATACACGAATGCCGGGGCTACCTCGGCGGGCTGTGCCGGGCGGCCGAGCGGGCTATTTCCTCCGAATGAGGTTACAGACTCCTTTGGCAGCGTAGCCGGTATAAGGGGAGCCCAGACTGGACCCGGGGCCACGGCGTTTACCCGGATACCCTGTGGCGTGGTCTCTAGTGCCAGGCCCTGGGAGAAGGCCACGATTGCGGCTTTGGTGGTGGCGTAGTCCAGCAGCGAGGGCTTTGGCTGGTAGGCTTCGATCGAGGATACGTTTATGATCGAAGAGCCCTCTTGCATGTGCGGTACCGCCGCCTTGCACAGGTAGAACATCGCGTAGACGTTGGTCTTGAAGACGCGGTCGAACTCTTCGTCGGGGATCTCGGTTATACCGTGGCGGAACATCTGGTACGCCGCGTTGTTGACCAGCACGTCCACCCGCCCGAGCTCATCCACCGCCTGGGCGACGATCTTCTGGCAGTTCTCCTTCTCTCGAATATCTCCCGGCACGGAGATAGCCTTTCGACCGGCCTCTTGGACCGCCTGAGCCGTCTCTCTAGCGTCGGACTCTTCCTCATCCAGGTACGAGAGCACCACATCCGCTCCCTCTCTGGCGAAGGCGAGCGCGACCGCCCGGCCGATACCGGAGTCCGCCCCGGTGATGATCGCCGCCTTCTCCTGTAGCCGGTTCGAGCCCTTGTAAGTGTCTCTACCATAGTCGGGCCGTGGGTCCATCTGCGACTCGAGGCCCGGGTAGCGGAGCTCTTGCTCGGGAAAGTCCGGCACCGGGTAACTCTTGGAAGAACCTTGTTGGCTGGTGTGGTGCTCTGTCACGCTTCTCCTCCGGTTGTTTTGTGGGGCTGCGCGGGGCCGCAACTGCGGGTTTGCAGCGGCGTGCGCGGGTGCGTGTGTAAGACGTGCTAGACCGCTGTGCTGGTGGCCCGTATCACCGAGTCGGGCTAGCCCTCCTGACTCTCCCTGACAGAGCGGACCATTTCGTTCTCGGAAGGCTCCCTGCCGTCCCTGCGGTCGTCCATCTTGAGGATGGTGTAGGCGCGCTCTACACCGGTGTCGAACACGGCCTCCTGGGCACGGCCAAGTGCTTCGTAAAGCTGGCTGGGAGAGTCGGCTTCTACACTCGTACCGGTAGCGGTTACGGTGCATTTGATTCCGGAAGCTTCAAGCTCCGAGACCGCCGCGGCCACGTAATCGCTAACGCTCGAAGAGCCGGTGCCAACGGGGATGATGCTGATCTCTGCGGTAACCATCTAGTGCTCCTAACCTATATATTTACGAGCTACCGGTTATTCGAAGGTCGAACCTCGAGGAAGGTTTTAGAACGTCCCGGCTGACTCGTCCTCCGGGTCGTCGCTGTAGAGTTCCTCGCCACTCGGCACCTCCTCCTTCTCGTAAGCTCCCGATCCCACCATCGCCTGGATCTGGTCGTTACCAAGCTCGCTGTCGGGATGGTCTCGATTTACGTGGCGGCGGGCCTCCTCGAGCAACTCCTCGTTGCTGGTGGCTTCGAGTCTGCGCCCACACTCATCACACTTTACGGTCTTTATCTGAAGCTCCTTTCTTACGACTATAATGCGAAAAGACTAGCTTCTCGCGGCTCCCGTTCGGTCGATCTCATCACCCTTCGCGTGCAAGAGGCCAAGAATAACCTGCCGGTCATAGACGGTAGGGCCAAGCCTCATCTCATGCGGCGCCGCCAAGTTACTTCTCCGTATTATTTATCCGCACGCGTGGAATTGTCCTCGCCTCCGGGCGCCATACGTCCCGGTACATCAAGGTCCATTCCGCTCAACTCCTCAGCCTAGCTCGCATATAGTGTCGTACCCGCCCAGCTTCAACCCTAAGCTCGTTACCAGGAGCCGGGCAGGCGCGGGACTTCCGAGGCTTTTTGGCAGGCGGATTCCGATGGAGCATAACAGGGTACGCTCGCCTTGTACCCCAAAAGCAACGCGGTAGAAGGGTTGGTATGCATGGCGCAAGAGACACAAAGCAAGCAAGAGGCACAAAGCAAGAGCAATCCGGCTGCCCGGAGGAGTAATCTCTCTACGCCCAGGGATCTCTTTATCGCCTACGACGAGGGCGAGGGCCAACCACTCGGCGCGTACGCTGGCCTGGCCGGGCTTTTCAGCGCACTTTTCGCCGCCTTTCTGTGGGCGACGAGACTGGCGGGACGGCCCGTACCCGAGCGAGTGAAGATTGGCGACCTTGCTCTGTTGGGCGTAGCCACCCACAAGCTGAGCTGGGTCGTGGCCAACTCTTCGGTAACCAGCTTCGTGCGCGCCCCGGTCACCGAACTGCAGGAGGACGAGGACTCCTCAAACCAGGAAGAGAAGCCCCGCGGCGAAGGGCTGCAAAAGGCTCTTGGCAAGCTGCTGACCTGCCACTTCTGCATAGGGATGTGGGTCGCCGCCTTCCTCTCCTACGGGCTAGTGCTCGCCCCGCGCGTCACGCGCTTCTTCAGCGGCATTCTCACGATCCTGGCATTCTCTGACTTTCTCCACCAGCTCTACAAGGCGGCCATAAACAGGGCCTAGTGGGCCGCTTGACTCCCGTATCGCCATTTCTCCAAGACATTCCTACGCCTGCGCACCGGCCGCCGCGTACAGGCTCCGCTACCTCCAAGAGCATGCCGTCTGTTTCGAGCTCGCGCTCGTCTTTGCGCCCGCAGACCGCCCCACTCAAACGGTGTTGGATTCCGATTCCAGCCACGGGCCGTTGCTTCTAAGTACTCGATGATTCTCTCTGGCTGGCGCGGATGCTCGCCGTCCAACGCACGCCGCACGAGGATGCGCTGTATAGACTCGGTCATGTTCAACCAACTGCCTCCCAGCGGTGTATAGAGCACCATGATCCCCCGGGCGAACATCCACAGAAGCAGGTCCTGATTGAGGTGTCCGATGAGGTTGTCCCAGACCACCAACATCCTCAAAGGTGGTAGCTCACAGGCCTTGGGCAAGGTGATCTTCACCGAAAGCCCCTCTTGCCAGCTATGCCACGCGGCCCGATTGTGCTCGGGACTAACCGCCGCCCGCTCTGGCAAAGTATCCAAGATGGCCGCAAACTCCTCCTTGAGCCAAGGATGGAGCACCTCGTTGGTGGCTCGCCTTACCCCGCGCACCCGCACCTCGCCGCTAGCCGGACGGAACAAGGTAAGTAACTTGGCTGTCCCCTGGCGCAGGTACTCGTGGGACCTTCGTTTGGGTTCTCCAGTAGGCTGCCAGCTTGTGCCCGGATATGGGGCCGTCTGGTAGGGTCCTGCCTCGTCCTCGGTCCACACTGCTAGCCCGGAGCTTTCGCCTTCGGTGTAAGCGCGCTCGATCAACTTTTTTTAGCAGCGGTGTCGGGATCAGTAACCTCTACTACCTCGCCGCCTCGCTTGCGCTCGACAACACCAGTCTGGCACCAGCTACGATCTCTCTGCCAGCCGAACCCCGCCTCTTTCAAAGTCTTCCAGATGGTATGAGTGCTCACCTCTGGCAGACCGTCGGGAGCTTCCCGTAGAGCCCGGCGTAGCGTCGAAAGCGACCAGCTCGCAGTACCGTCCCTCTCGCGCTCCGGTTTGCGGCGTGCCTCGGTCAAGATGCGCTCACGCCCGGCTTCCGCGTAGATGGTTGGAGGACCACCGCCGTGGCGTAGCTCGAGGGCGACAAGCCCCTCCCGATTGAAGCGCGAGACTAGATGAGAGACGGCTTCACCAGAGCGGCGCCCAGCAGCTCTGGCCGCGGCGGTGTAGCTTCGTCCGTCGGCAACGGCGAGCAGGGCTTTGGCGCGAGCGACGTGGACGGCGGGCTCGGCCTGGGAACGGGAGATACGCACCAGCCAATCGCGCTCTTCACAGGTGAGTGGCCGGAGGGGATCTTTCTGGCGGCGGGTCATCGGCGAACCTTTCAGACCGGGTAAAGAACCTGTAGCATACCTCACTTCTGCCAGAATGGCTATATCCATGACAACTGACCCACTAGTCGGTACTTTGTTGAGCAGAGACATAGATATCGAGCGGAGCTCCGCTGCCAACCGCATCAAGCAGCGCCTGTAATGTTAGAGGCGGGGACGCTTTCTACCACGCTCGCCACAAGCGCCACAGCATTACTCATGGATCCAACCAGTTCCACACTCGCCGAAGAGCTACCGGCCATGACAGAGAGGGGTGCTCCTGTTCGGCCTCTCCTCCCCCGCTTGATCTGTTACAGGTTGCGCCTCCGGCACCATATCGACAAAGGTCGCATCTTACTCTTGGTGTAAGCTCACCAACAGAACAAGAAGGCACAGAAGACCATCTCCCAATGATGGCGGATGGCACGGGCGGAGCGTACCTCGAAGTCGATGAAGCCCACACCGGGGCTGATCCTGATCTCGATACTGCTCCTGGCTACACTACTGGAGCCAATCGCGGGTACACTCCTGGGAATCCCGGCTGCGGATCCTCGCCGTTACCCTGGCGAAGCATCTGTCCCCGGACGAACCCTCGCACGAGGAAGAAGAGGAGGGCAAGCCGGACGCAGACCACAGCACACAGCAAGGGCGGGAGATCGACGGCCGACCGCCGGGACCGGCGGACACTGCAGACCAGAGAGATAGGGGAGGCAGCACGGAATGAGAGCACTGGCGTGGCACGGCAAGCGCGACGTCCGGGTGGATAACGTCCCGGACCCGAGGATAGAGGAGCCCACGGACGCCATCATCCGCATCACGACGACGGCGATCTGTGGCTCCGACCTGCACCTCTACGAGGTCCTGGGGCCTTTTATAGATGAGGGCGACATCCTGGGCCACGAGCCGATGGGCGTGGTCGAGGAGGTCGGCCCGGAGGTGACGGACATAGCACCGGGTGACCGGGTGGTGATACCGTTCCAGATCGCCTGCGGCCACTGCTTCATGTGCAACCGCCAACTGCAGACCCAGTGCGAGACCACCCAGGTCCGCGAGCAGGGCATGGGCGCGGCGCTCTTTGGCTTCTCCAAGCTCTACGGCCAGATGCCCGGAGGCCAGGCCGAGTACCTGCGCGTCCCGCAGGCCCAGTACACGCACATCAAGGTCCCACAGGAGGCCCAGGACGCTCCCGACGAGCGTTTCGTCTACCTCTCGGATGTGCTGCCGACCGCCTGGCAGGCGGTAGAGTACGCCGACATTCCCGAGGGCGGCAGCGTAACGGTCATAGGCCTGGGACCTATCGGAGACATGGCCTCCTGCATCGCCACACATCGGGGCCACCGGGTCATCGCGTTGGACCTGGTTCCAGAGCGCCTGGAGAGAGCCCGCCAGTACGGGGCTGAGGTACTCGACATCCGCGACCACGACGACGTGGCCGGGAGGATCCGGGAGCTGACCGACGGGCGGGGCACCGACTCCGTGATCGACGCCGTCGGCATGGAGGCTCACGGCTCTCCTGGCGGCAAGGTGGCCCACGACCTCATGGGCTTCCTCCCCGATCAGGTGACCGAGAAGATGATGGAGAGAGCCGCGGTCGACAGGCTGGGTGCTTTCTACCTGGCGATCGAGGCGGTGTGCCGGGGAGGTACGATCTCCCTGATCGGGGTCTACGGTGGGATGGCAGACCCCCTGCCCATGCTCACGCTCTTCGACAAGCAGGTCCAGCTGCGTATGGGACAGGCAAACGTCAAGCGCTGGATAGACGACATCATGCCGCTCGTCACCGACGAGTCCGACCCTCTAGGCGTGGAACAGTTCGCCACCCACCGTCTGCCACTCCAGGACGGGCCTCACGGCTACGAGATCTTCCAGAAAAAGCAAGACGAGGCGGTAAAGGTACTGCTCAAGCCTTGATGGCACCCGCATACACGTAAAGGGAGACAGTTATGGCTAACGTCAACGTAGGTCTGCTCATCCGTATGGATTAATACCAGTGGCGCGAGTTAGATGCTGTCCACGGCACTGAGCAGCCCCCTCATCCTTCCTCTGAAAACGTTCCACTGATAGCCCGCTTCGGCGATCCTCAGACCGGCGGCGGCGGCCGCCGCCCGTCCCAGGGGCTCGACGAGCGCTCGGCCCCTGGCCTGTAGCGGGTACTCGTGCTTTCTGAGCACACGCCCCTTTCCGCAGCCGTACTCGTACGCTCGCCGCATGGCTTTGGCGTCATACGGCGGCACGGGCGAGGGGTGGAACACGCTCAGGCGAGGATCGTAGTGCAGCGATGCCCCCTTGCCCAGGAGCTGCAGAAGGTAACTATTCAGCCCGGTAGCTGAGATTACAGCGGTTGCGGAAGTCGCGGGGTACAGCATATGATGTTCCCATGATGGATCGTGAGGACATCTTAGCTGTCTACGAGCAGGGTCCTGATGCCGTAGTAGAGTTCGTCGAGCGCCTTCTTACTCAGCTTGACGATCAACAACAGATGATCGCCTCACTCACGGCACGGGTGGAGGAGCTCGAAGGTCAGCTGGCCAAAGACAGCACCAACTCCTCCAAACCGCCCTCAACTGATCTGCCCAAGCCCAAACCCAAGAGCCTG
>JACCZN010000075.1 GCA_013695915.1 Rubrobacter sp. | reverse complement strand
GGTGGCTCGTGGCGATAGTAATGCCCCGCTGCTTCTCCTCCGGAGCGTTATCTATCTGGTCGAAGGCCACGATGCGGTTCGCCGGGTCATCCGGGTACTTCTTCGAGAGCACCTTGGTGATAGCCGCTGTAAGAGTAGTCTTGCCGTGGTCCACGTGGCCTATCGTGCCCACGTTCAGGTGCGGCTTCTTCCTCTCGTATCTTCCTCTGGACATGGGAGCACCTTTCTCTCTTCTACCTGAACCGCGATACAACGCCCGGAGGGAGTAGCGGTGGCAGGACTCGAACCTGCGACACGCGGATTATGATTCCGCTGCTCTAACCGACTGAGCTACACCGCCTCGTCTCCTCGCGCCGGGCGGCACCGGCCGCCGCGCGTCATTAGGACCTTCCGCCGCCGGAGAGTCATCTCCTCCGCAAACGGCCCGGTCCAGAGCCCCCGACCGGATTTGAACCGGTGACCCCTTCCTTACCATGGAAGTGCTCTACCACTGAGCTACAGGGGCTTGCCAACTGGGTGGGGGCGGAAGGATTCGAACCTTCGTAGGCTGAGCCGGCAGGTTTACAGCCTGCTCCCTTTGGCCGCTCGGGCACACCCCCAAGGCATACCCAGACGCCCCCTCGGGAGCGCCCGACTATGGTAGCAAACGCCGCCGATTTTTCAATGCACTTCCCGCCAGTCTCTGTTCGCGGAGGGAACATACCAGACGGCACCCGGCGATGCAGGAGCAGACCAGGAGCCGCGACCCCGGCGCACGGCCTCGGGAGAGCCCGGGAAGGGATTTGAACCCCCGACCTGCCGCTTACAAGGCGGCTGCTCTGCCACTGAGCTACCCGGGCGTATCTGCGCCGGATTATATCCTAGCCACCCTCGGTCTCGCCGTCCATCCGGCGCCGGAGCCTCTCGAGCTGGAGCAGGGCTTCGGGGGACAGGTGGTCGAGGAGCTTGCTCGAACGTGGGGTCTCGGGGCTGCGGGAGACGGCCGGTAGCTCATCCAGCAGGTCGCCGAACTCCTTTGGTGTGGCTCGGGTGCCGCCGCGGGCGAGGGTGGTGCGCTGTATCGCGAAGTCCCCCGTGTAGACGGTGAAGCTCCCTTCCAGGCTACCGGCGAGACGCTCGATCACGTCGTCCGCCAGCTCACCGGGGCCGCTGTAGACGACCCGCACGGCACCCCCGGCCCGCCACTCGGTCCTCTCCGGCTCCGAACTGCGGTGTGCGTCGAAGACGACCACCACGGTCCTCCCGGTCCACCCCGCCGCCTTGAGGGCGTCGTTCACGAGCAGCTCCCGCGCGTCTTCCAGGCTGGCCGCCTCCCCACTGTAGCGGTCGAGCGCCCCTATGACGTTGTAGCCGTCCAGTATGAGGTACGGCGCCACCCCTAACCCCGCTGCCGCCGGGCCTCGAAGAGCAGCACCGCCGACGCCACGGAGACGTTCAGGGAGGAGACCGCGCCGCTCATCGGGATGGAGACCGCGCCGTCGCAGCCTTCCCGCACGAGCCGCCTCACACCCTTGCCCTCGCTCCCGAGCACGAGTACCGCCGGTCCGGCGAGGTCGACCTCCGTGTAGGGAAGCTCTCCCCCGCCCTCCGCGGCGTAGGCCCAGGCGCCGGCCTTCTTGGCCCGGTCCAGGGCGCGCCGGAGGTTGGTCTCCCGCGCCACCCGGACGTGCTCGCTGGCCCCGGCGCTCGCCTTTACCGCAGCAGCCGTGACCCCCGCGGCCCGGTCCTTCGGTACGACGACCCCGCTCGCGCCGGCCCCGTCGGCGGCCCGCAGCACCGCCCCGAGGTTCCGCGGGTCCGTCACGCCGTCGAGCATCAGGATCAGGGGTTGCGGCACCTCCAGCATCTCGTCCAGACCGGAGTACGGGTACGGTCCCACCCGGGCGGCGATGCCCTGGTGGACGCCGCCGGCCGCCAGCTCCTCTATGCGGCCCCGCCGGACGTGCTCCACTCCTACGCCCCCGGCGGCGGCAGCCTCCGCTACCTCGCGATCCTCCACGGCGGCGAGCACCGCGTGGACTTCCCGGCGCGGGCTGCGCAGAGCCTCTATCACCGGCCGTACACCGTAGATGAACTCTGTCTTCAAGCCACCGGAGCTACCGCTGGCTCTCCGCGCGGCTCAGGACCGGTCCCTCGGGGGTATCCTCGACGGTCCAGCCCTCCGCGCGGAGCTCGTCGCGAAGCTGGTCGGCGGTGGGGAAGTCACGCCCGCGCCGGGCCTTCTCCCTCTCCGCGACCCGGCGCAGGGTCTCCCCCTCCGGCTCCTCCTCGTAGCGGATGCGGATACCGTCCACCTCCGAGGCCAGCCCCAGACCAGGGTCGAAGCCGAGGACCGTCAGCACCTCCCCGAGCTCTCCGTGAAGCGTGGAGAACTCCCTGGCGGCCTCCGGGCGGGCGGAGACCTCGCGCCCCACCCTCCCGGCCGCCTCGAAGACGGCTGCCAGAGCCTCCGGCGTGTTGAAATCCTCCTGCATGGCCCCGTCGAACCGGGTCCGGAGCTCGGTGGCAAGGGAGTTGGAGAGCCGTGAGGAGCTTTCGGAGGCCGAGATCTGACGGTACAGGCGCAGGAGGCGCCCGTGGGAGCGCTTCTTCTCGTCCAGGATGTCGTCCGAGTAGTCTATGGGCTGGGAGTAGTGACTCTGCAGGAACCACATCCGCAGCGCCTCGCGGCCGTGGCGCTCGACGGCCTCCCTCACCCCGAGGATGTTGCCCAGGGACTTGGCCATCTTGCCCTCCACGAAGTTGACCATGCCGTGGTGGGCCCAGGCGCGCACGAAGGTCCAGTGCGGGTGCGCGCCGCAGCTCTGAGCCAGCTCGTTCTCGTGGTGCGGGAAGCGGAGGTCCGCCCCGCCGCCGTGGATATCCGCGCCGTCGGGGAGGTGCTTCTCGACCATCGCCGAGCATTCCAGGTGCCAGCCGGGCCTGCCGGTACCCCACGGGCTCTCCCACGAAGGCTCGCCCGGTTTGGAAGCCTTCCAGAGGGTGAAATCCAGCGGGCTCTCCTTTGCCTCGGCGAAGCTCGCGGCCTTCTCCGTCTCGCGCATCTCCTGCGGGCGCTGCTTGCTCAGGCGACCGTACTCGGGGTAGCTCGCCACCCGGTAGTAGACGTCGCCGTTGCCGGGGGCGTAGGCGTGGCCCCTCTCTACGAGGTCCTCTATGAGCGAGATCATCTCCGGGACGTGCTCGGTGGCCCTGGGCTCCACGTCGGGGCCGCCGATGCCGAGGAGTGCGAGCCGCTCGTGGAAGGAGTCCGTGTAGCGCCGGACGACCTCTTTCCAGGGGATACCCTCCTCGTTTGCCCGGGTGATGATCTTGTCCTCGATGTCCGTTATGTTCTGGACGTACCGGACGACGTAGCCCCGGCTCCTCAGGTACCTTGCCACCACGTCCCAGAAGAGCGGCGCGCGGGCGTTGCCGATGTGTATGTGGTCGTAGACGGTGGGGCCGCAGATGTAGAGCCCGACGCTGCCGTCCCGACCGACCTCAACCTCCCGGCCGCTCAAGGTGTCGTGTACCCGTACGCTCATGCTCCCTAGTCTAGCCTCTCTCGCCCACCGTGTCGCCACCGCCCCGCGAGGTGCGCAGCGGTCCCCGGCTCACCCCCGGCCACTCGCTCGCTCTATCCGCTCCCGCGACTCCCGGGCACCGAGCACCGCGAAGAGGTAGGCCATCTCCGGCCCCCGGTCCCGCCCGGTGAGCGCGAGCCTCAGAGGATGTAGAAGGTCCCGGGTCTTCAGGCCGCGCTCGCGGCCCCACGACCGCAGCTCGCCCACGAGCTCCCGCGCCTCCTCCAGGCTGTCCAGGCTCCGGCCCCGGAGCTCCCAGGCCGCGCGGTCAAAGACCTCCCCGCTCGTCTCCGGTAGCTCCCCGGCGAAGGAGCCAGGGTCTACCGGTCCCGTGAGCTCCTCGACGAGGCTCGGGGCCTCCGAGAGCCGCCGCAGCTCCTGCTGCACGGCCTCGACCACGAGCAGTTCCCGGCCCTCCGGCAGCGGCCCCGGGAGGAAAGGCTCCAGCCGCCGCCAGAGCTCCTCCGGGGAGAGAGCCCTTATCTTGCCGGCGTTGATGGCGAGCAGGCGGTCGGCGTCGAAGGTCGCGGGGCTCGCACCGAGCCTACCGGGGTCCCACTCCCGCGCGAGCTCTCCGAGGTCCGCAAACTCCTCCCTACTCCCCGGGTGGCTCCAGCCGAGGAGCGCGAGGTAGGAGACCAGCGCCTCCGGGAGGTAGCCTTCGCGGCGGTGCTCGGCCACGCTCGCCGCCCCGTGGCGCTTGGAGAGCTTCCTCCCGTCGGGACCCAGGACGAGGCCGAGGTGCAGGAACTCCGGCGGCTCCCCGCCGAGCGCCTCGTAGAGCAGGTATTGCCGGGCAGTGTTCGAGAGGTGCTCTTCGCCCCGGATCACGTGCGTTATCTCCATCGCTCCGTCGTCTACGACCGCCGCGAAGTTGTACGATGGCGTGCCGTCGGACTTGCGGATCACGAAGTCCTCGATGCCGCCGAAGCCCACCTCCCCCCGCAGCCCGTCCTGGAAGCCTCCCCCTCTCTCCCGGGGCCGGAGGTAGACCGCCTTGCGCCCGGCTTCGTCCGCGGCCTCGTAGGTGAGACCCCTCTCCGCCAGGCGGGCGAGGGCAGCGGCGTACAGCTCGCCGCGCTCGCTCTGGCGGTAGGGTCCCTCGTCGAACCGGAGGCCGAGCCAGGCGAGGTCCTCCATCTGCGCACTCTCGAACCCGGACGTGCTGCGGACCGTGTCGGTGTCCTCGATGCGGAGCACCACGGTACCCCCATGGTGACGCGCGAAGAGGTAGTTGAAAAGCGCGGTGCGGGCACCCCCGAGGTGTAGGGGGCCCGTCGGGCTCGGGGCGAACCGTACCCGCACCTCCCAGGGACTCATACCTCTAGCGGATCTCCAGCAGACAGACCGCCTGCGCCGCTATACCCTCTCCCCGGCCGGGGAAGCCGAGCCGCTCGGTGGTCGTTCCACGGACCCCGACCCTCGTCCTCTCGACCCGGAGCGCGCCCGCGAGGTTCTCCCGCATCCCGTCGCGGTAGTCCCGGACCCTGGGCCGCTCGCAGATGACCACCGCATCCACGTTCGCCACCTCCCAAGACTCCTCCAGGAGCGCCCGCGCCTCCCCGAGAAGCTGGATCGAGTCGGCGTCACGGTAGCGCTCGTCGGTGTCGGGGAAGTAGTGCCCGATGTCCTCCAGACCGGCGGCGCCGAGCATCGCGTCGGTCACGGCGTGAGCCAGGACATCGGCGTCGGAGTGCCCGATCAAGGCCCCCTCGAAAGGTATCTCGACGCCCCCGAGGACCAGCCTCCGTCCCCCGCCGCCACCGGCGGTGAAGGCGTGAGCGTCAACGCCGAGCCCGACCCGGAAGCTCAACCCCGTACCCCCCGGCGGTCTCCGGCACGGGAGCCGAGGATAGCCTCCGCGAAGAGGAGATCGGAGGGGTCCGTGAGCTTTATGTTGGTCTTCTCGCCCCGGATCACCCGCACCCGGCGCCCCGCGTTCTCGAAGAGCGAGGCGTCGTCGGTGGCCCCGTGCAGGGCCTCTCCCGCAGCCCCGTACACCTCCCTCAGCTCCCCGAGGCGGAAGGCCTGCGGCGTCTGTACGGCGTAGAGCGTGCTCCTCTCCAGGGTCTCCGAGACGTAGCCGTCCTCGACGGCTTTGACGGTATCCGAGACGGGTAGCGCCAGTATCGCGCCCCCGGTCTCCCCCTCCGCAGCCTCTATTACCCGCTCCACCAGCTCGGGCGTTACGAGGCACCGGGAGCCGTCGTGGATCAGGACCAGCGTCTCCGGCGGCTCGTCCATTACAGAGAGCCCGCTCCGGGTCGAGAGCGGCCGGCTCGCGCCGGTCGAAGCGCAGCCCGCGTACTTCGTGATACCGCTCTCCAGAGAGAGCTCCCCTATCCGCGGGCCATCGCCCACGGTGTAGATCCTGCGCACGCCCGGGGACTCCTCGAAGGCCCGCAGGGTGTGCAGCAGGGCGGGAGCGCCGCCCACCTCGATGAACTGCTTCGGACGGCCCATCCTGCGTCCCGTCCCACCGGCGAGGACCAGGGCTACTGCGGCACCCGGAGGCGCTATTCCGAGCCTCTCGCTGGCTGGCCCTGTAGAGCGACGTCTATGAGAGCCTCGGCCTCCCGTACCTCCACCTCCCGAACCAGAGCTATCTCCGAGACGAGTATCTGGCGCGCCTTGGCGAGCATGCTGCGCTCCCCCGTCGAGAGGCCGTGATCGCCGCCGTAGGCGCTCAGGTTCCGGACGACCTCGGCCACCTCTTCTATCTCCCCGGTGCGGATCTTCTCCTGGTTGTACTTGAGGCGGTGGTTCCAGTTGGCGGGCATCTCCGAGGCGCCGTCTCCGAGCACGGAGAGCGCCCGCTGCAGGCTCTCCTCATCGGCACAGGAGCGAAGCCCGGATTTCCCGGCGGCCGGTATGCTCAGGGTCAACTCCGACCCCGTGATGTACACCACGTAGTAGCGGCGCTCCTCGCCGTAGATGGTCCTCTCCTCGACGCTACAGACGCAGCCCGCCCCATGGCTCGGGTAGACCACGAGGTCCCCCTCGTGAAAGATGTCGTCCCGGCCCCGGAGGTCTTCCACTCCGTCCTGCTGCGCACCTCCGGTTCCCGAAACCATTAGAGGATCTCCCCGGAAGTCTCCAGGTTACGCGGGTCGTTGAGGCCGCGGCGTATGGCGCGCGCCCGGGCCTGACCCACGCCGTCCACCTCGTCGAGCTCCTCCTCGCTCGCCTCGAGCAGGCCTTCCAGCGACCCGAACTCCCGAATGAGGCGCTCGGCGACCCTCTTCGGCAGCCGCGGCACCCGCACGAGCTGGCGGTAGCCCCGCGGCTTGAGTAGTAGCTCCTCCGTCTCGCCTACCGAGCCGTACCCCAGGACGTTCGCGAGCTCCATCGTGTCCGAGAGCTCTTCGGAGGAGAAGTCGCCCAGCCTCTCACGGACTTCGCCATGGCTCACGCCCTCGGCCGCGTAGTCCCGGAGCAGCGCGTCGTACTGCTCGGGTACGTTGTGGAAGGCCTGCTCGAGCTGCATCTGTACCAACCGTCCCTCTCGTCCCAGTTCCCGCACGTAGGCCTCTATCTCCTCGGCTATCCGGATGGAGTACTCGAAGGTACCGACGGCGCCAACGACCTCCCGCAAAGCGACCACGCCGTCGTACTCGTGCAGGGTCAGGGAGCGGGCCTCCTCCTTCAGCCGGCGCGTGAACTTCTCCAGCGTGGCGAGGGCCGAGTTCGCCTTGGAGAGCACCACCCCTATATCCTCCAGCACGTGCGGCCCGTACTGCCCGTGGTAGAGGCTCACCACCCGCCGCCGCTCGGAGACCACGACCACGAAGCCCCCCGTCTGCTGAGCCGTGCGCTGACCGGCCAAGTGGCGCATCCCGGTCTCCTGCGAGGGGATGTCCGAATCCGGGCTGAGCTGTGCGTTGGCGTAGTGGATGGTCGAGATGTCCGGCGACACGACTATCGCCCCGTCCATCTTCGCCAGCTCGTAGAGCCGCATCGGCGCAAAGTCGCAACTGACCTTTATGCCGCCGGAGATCAAACCCAACCGCTCCAGCTTGTAGGGGTTGGCGACCACGATGAGCGCCCCGTTGCTCGCCCGGATCACGTTGTCTATGCCGTCCCTGAGGCCCGTGCCCGGCGCGACGAGCGCCAGGACGTCGGTCAACTCCGCCGGGAGCTTTCGGCGCAAGGTCATCGGACGGCCATCTCCACGGCCTCTCCGAGAGTCTTCACCTCGACCACCTCGACCTCCCTGTTGGACCTGCCGCCGGGCTTCTCTCCGGCGGCGCCGGTACCTCCATCTCGCGTACCGTCTGGTCCTATTATACGCCCGTAGCCCATCTTGAGCAGTTCGCCGACCCGCCGGGGTGAGCCGGAGACGTGCCGGATGTCGCCTGTGAGGCCAACCTCCCCGAAACACGCCGTCCGGGACTCTACCGGACGGTCCTTGAACGCGGAGGCGACCGCCAGGGCCACGCCGAGGTCCGCCGCCGGCTCCTCCACCCGGACACCCCCCGTCACGTTGACGTAGACGTCGTGGTCCCCGAGCCGGAGGCCGGCCCGGCGCGCGAGCACGGCGCAGAGCATGTTCACCCGCCCCGTATCCACCCCGTTGGCGACCCTGCGGGGGACGGCGAGCGGGCTCGGCGCCACGAGGCTCTCGATCTCCACGAGCATCGGCCGCGTTCCTTCGAGAAGACAGACGGTGACCACACCCGGCGGCGTACCGCCCTCCCGCTTGGAGAGGAAGAAGGCCGACGGGTCCTCTACCTCTACCATACCCCCGCCCGACATCTCGAACACCCCGACCTCGTGAGTCGAGCCGAAACGGTTCTTGAGCGCCCGGAGGACCCGGAACGACTGGAACCGGTCCCCCTCGAACTGCAGCACCGTGTCTACCATGTGCTCCAGGACCCTCGGCCCCGCTATGGAACCGTCCTTGGTGACGTGCCCGACGAGCACCACGGCGATGTTCTCCGCCTTGGCGAGCCGCATGAGCCGGGCGGCGGTCTCCCGCACCTGCCCGACGCTCCCCGGAGCACCCTGGAGCTCGGGCGAGTAGAGCGTCTGCACGGAGTCCACCACCACGAGGCTCGGCCGCTCCTCCAGGACCGTCGCCTCTATAACGTCCACGTCCGTCTCCGAGAGGACCTTGAAGCCCGCAGAGCCCACCCCCAGCCGCCGGGCCGAGAGGGCGACCTGCCGGGGCGACTCCTCGCCGGAGACCATGAGGCAACCCTCCCCCAGATGTCCCATCACCTGCAACAGTAGCGTGCTCTTCCCGACGCCCGGCTCCCCGCCGACGAGCGAGAGCGAGCCCGGCACGATACCGCCGCCGAGCACCCGGTCGAGCTCGCCGACCCCGGTCCCGAGCCGCCTCTCGTCCTCCGTCCGCACCTGGCCGAGGCTCTGGGGCGTGGCCGGAGTCCGCCGCGGCCCTCCGTCCTGGCCCCTGGCGTTCGCCACCCGGGAGGCGAAGCCCACGACCTTCTTGTCCTCCCGGGCCTCCTCCACGAAGGTGCTCCACTCCCCGCACCCCGGGCACCGGCCGTGCCACTTCGGCTCCCGGTGCCCGCACTCCGAACAGACGTATATGCTCTTTGCAGCCATACACTGATTGTACGGGATAAGGTATAGACCTCCACCGGAGCGGCGAACGGAGCTCGGAGGGATTAATATAGAGTCAGGACTTACGCAAGGACCATCTGAACGGTAGGAGCCTTGAGCTGCTGGACGAGGTAGTCATGCAGCAACCCGCGCTTGATCCGGTAGACCGTCTGCCCACTCTGGTAGGCTAGATCCTTCAGCCT
>JACCZN010000339.1 GCA_013695915.1 Rubrobacter sp. | reverse complement strand
CGTCGCCGGTCACGTGGACTTGTGCGGCTTTGGGAATACGCCGGGGCTCATACGCTCTAGAACCCCGGCATCCGGGGCGGGGCGGTGGCCCAGAGGAGTTCTATCTCTTCGGGTGTGAGGCCGTAGGAGGTGTTGACCAGCTCCGAGAGGCGGCGCTCCAGCCCCGCGGCCTCGGCCCGCCGCTCCCGTACCGTCCCGGCGCTCTCCCCGTGGACGTCGCGCAGCTCCCAGAGCGCGGCGGGAGAGAGGCGCCCGGCGTCTCTCGGGCGGCGCCTGCGGGCCTCCTCCACGAAGGCGTCGGTGCCGAGGGCGGCGAAGTCCGCAAGCTTCTGGCCCGGCTTCTCGACGCCGAACTCCACCCGCAGCCAGTAGAGGAGGTCCCGGTGCGCCTCCGCGTTCTCCTTCGTGACCTGGATCAGCCGCTCCACCGCAGGCTCCGCCGCGGCGCGAGCCTCGTCCGTGGGGGGTGCGATGGGTAGCTTCTCCATCAACACACCGAGAGGGGTGAGCGTGTCGTTGATCATATGTGGCAAGTAGCGCCAGTTGTGCCACCACATGAGCGGCGAGTTAAGGACGGCAAGGAGATATTTGTCGTCTGTAGGAAGGATAAACACTTTGTTGTTCCCGTAATACGACTCAGTATCGTAGCTAAATGCCGGATAGGTCTGGATTTCCTGATAGATAACTTTCGGCTGCTCGAAGACTTCGTAGTATGCGCAGGAGCGTAGCTCCCACCAGTAGCGGCCCTGGTCTTGCCGCTTACGCAGCTTGCCCTCCAGAGGCTTCATGTGGGCGTGCAGTGACGGGTAGGTTCCTCTGAAGACTTCTTCGGCTTTGGCTTCGCCTCTTCCGCTCCACGGCCAATCGTGGTTCTCGCTGGACTTGAGCACGATCATCCACAGGTCCTGCCAGCCGGGGGACCAGCGTTTTATGTCCTGGCCCCGGAGGTAGGGCTTTATGACCTCCGCCGAGCGCGGGTCCTCCCGGACGAGGCGCTCTTTTGTCCCGGTGTCGATCAGGAACGCCTCGTTCAGGCCGGTCTTTATGCCGTAGGCTGGCTTCGCCCCGGCGAACTCGGCGAGGGGCACTCCGGAGGCCCGGACCTTGTGCATCAGGTCGTCCACGGCGGCGGGCTCGAGGCTCCAGGCCTCCCGTCCGAAGCGGGCGTGCTTCTTGGTGTGGCCGTGCTCCGCGACAAAGTTCGGTATCTCCGTCCGGCCCAGCTCCTCGCGGGGGAACGAGGCGACCCGCACGGTCCGGTCGCCGTCCTCTCCCGAAGCTGGCTTCCGGAGGACCACGATGCAGGGGAACACGTCGGCGTCGGGGAAGATGGGGGCGTGGCCGAAGTCCACTACCTTCTCCACCGCGCCGGTCCCGGCGAAGTAGGCCCGCAGCGGCTCGCCGTAGCCCGCCCGGAGCCACTTGTTGGTGACGATGTAGCTCATCCGCCCGCCCGCGCGGAGCTTTTCGAGGCCCTGCTGGTAGAAGTAGACGTAGAGGTCGGCGGTGCCGTGGTAGGTCTCCGGGTAGGCCGTCTTGAGGTAGGGCTTGAGGGCGTGGAGCGACTCCTGGCGGACGTACGGCGGGTTGCCCGACGGCGTCGAAGCCCGCGGCCTCCCCGAGAGGCCTGCCGTGGCGGTCGAAGAAGACCTCGGGGAACTCGAGCTCCCAGTGGAAGAAGCGGTGCTCAGCGGAGACGCGATCCGCCGCGGCCATCCAGCTCTCGAACTGCGGCGGTACGAAGGCCGTCCGGCCCGCGGCGTAGTCCCGCAGCGGGGACCACATGCCGGGGTCCACCTCGACCCCGAACCGGGTCGCGGTCGAGAGGTCCGCGAGGCGGGCGTAGCGGCGGGTGAGGTCCTCCCGCAGGCGGGTGTAGAGCTGCTCCTGCTCCTTTACGTCCTCGACCGTGTCAGCGGGGCTCTCCTCGATCAGCCAGATGCTCCCGACCGCGCTCGACATGCTCCGCCGGAAGGCGTCGTCCCCGAGCATGGAGAGCTGGTTCTCGTCGGCCTTCCGCGGCTTCTTGCCCTTGCCGGTGCCGGAGCCGAGCCCCGAGATACCGGCTCCCACCAGCGAGTTGCCGCACCGGAGGTGGTGGTCCAGGAACGAGAGCGGCCGGTCCCGGGAGACGGTCGCGAGCCACAAGGAGAGCTTGGCGAGGTCCACCGCGAGCGGGTTCAGGTCCACCCCGTAGACGCAGGCCTGCACTACTCGCCGCTTCCAGTGCGCGAGCTCCGTCTCCCCGGCCTCCTCCCCGGCTGCGACGCCGAGCTCGACCAGGAACCGGGCCACGTACTCCGTGACCTCCACCAGGAAGTGCCCGCTCCCCATCGCGGGGTCCAGCACGTTCAGGGAGAGCACGGCCTCCGCCTTCTCTTCCGGCTCCCGCCCTTCGACGGCCCCCCGCAAGACGGGGCCGACCGTCTCCTCGACGATGTACTCGACGACGTAGTCCGGGGTGTAGTAGCTGCCGGTACGGTGACGTTCGCCCTTCTCGTTCAGGAGGTCTACCGTCCAGTTCTCCTGGCCGTCCGCCGGTTCCAGGTGGTACTCCAGGAGGCCCTCGTAGATGGTGCCGAGATGCCGCTCGGCGAGGTCGCGATAGTCCACGAACTCCCCGTCCACGCGGGCGAGGCGGTCGATGGCCCTCTGGAGGTGCGCCCCGCCGACGACGTGCCGCTCCAGGAACGGGTGCTGCCGGGGGTCGAAGAGGCCGCCGTTGAAGGTGGCGACGCTCAGGGAGGGGCTTCCCCCGTCTATGATGCCGAACAGCTCCTGGAGGCTCGCCCAGAGCGTCCGGCCCTCCGGCAGCCGGTAGCGGGCTCCGTCGAGGTCTCCGGCCACGCTGCGCTTGATGGCGTGGAGGCCGTAGCTCTCGCGGTACATCCCGCTCTCACGCACCGGCAGCAGCTCGCGGGCCTCGGCGTAGAAGACGAAGAGCAGCCGGTAGAGGACTATCAGGGAGTTGTCGTAGATCTCCGCGAGCACCTCCGGGTCGTCGCGGCCGAGCCCGTTCTTCGGGTGGTCGAGGAAGCCCTGGGCCAGGTGCCGCAGGGCCTCGTAGACTTGGGACTTCAGCGAGTCGCTCACGCCCCGGGCGTACTCCGTGCTCTCGTGCAGGAGTGCCCCGGCGCTCATGGGGCCGTCGTCGAACGCGGCGCGCCGGAAGAAGGCGTAGAAGTAGAGGAAGGCTGCCGGGTCTCCGGTCTCCAGGAGCGCGGGCAGGTCCACCTCGTAGAAGACGTCCAGCTTGTGGGCGGTGTCGCGGTGATAGAGTCGCCAGAGCCGGCCGTTGGTCAGGACGCCCCACTCCACGCCCGCGTGGCGCAGGTAGAAGGAGACCTGGTACGAAGGGTTCTTGTTGGTGAGTTGGTCCCGGGCCCGGCGGTCGGAGACGTCGAGCGGGCGGTCCCAGTGCTTGGCGTCCCCGACCGCGAACGCCCCGGAGGACCGCAGAATCTCCTCTGTCAGGGTGGTGTCCTTGTTGGCGTTCATCGCGGCTTCGTCGCGGTAGAGGACGTAGTCCGGGCGTTTGGCGCCGCCGGGGGTGGAGAGGGCCGGTTGGACCTCGAACGCGTCGTGCCCGAGGATCCGGAGGACCGGCCGGATCAGGTGTCGTTCCGTCTGCGCCTCGTTGGCCGAAGGCACGTAGGACCGGAAGACCTCCGACACCGCCCCCATTACCGCTTCCGCCTCTCCGGTCAGCGCCGTCCAGCCGGGGCGTCCGGGGAGGGTCTCGTCGAGGTAGTGGTCGCTGAAGAGCCCCCGGTTGCGGTGCAGGTCCTCGGGGCTCGCTGGCGGGTGCTGCGGCCGGCCGGACATGCAAGAATTATAGGATAGCCGTGGGAGGCGGGAGCGAGGACGGGTGACGGTATGCGGAATGAGCCGGCCGTGAGAGCCGTGGTCCACGCGCTCACCGCCCGGAGACCCAGGCACCGCTACCTCACCGGGTGGGACGCCAGGGCCGGGGCAGGATCCTTCCGGGCCGGTTGAGGGAGGCCCCGATCCTGCGCTATACAGGCCTCTCCCGGCGGGACTCGAACGGGGCGATGGTGTAGGCTAACGGGCCGTGAAGCGTTCCAACGTGAAGCGTTCCAATATAGAGGCCCTGTCGGGAGGCGGAAGGCTCGGCCGGACGGCGCTCGCGGGCGCGGTGCTTGCGGGCGGTCTGTTCTACGCCGGAAGGGCCGGGGCCCGTCGGGTGGTGGTGGAGCGTTTGCCGCTCGTGCTGCCGCGGCTGGCACCCGAGTTCGACGGCTACCGGATAGCCCAGATCGGGGACCTCCACATGGACGGCCGGATGACCCGCGAGCGCCTCGGCCGCGCGGTGAAGCTGGTCGCCCGGGAGAGCCCGGACCTCGTCGTGGTGACCGGCGACTTCGTTACCGAGACGGCCCGGCGCGACGACCGGGACCTGGCCGGGGCCCTGCGGGCTCTCCGGGCCCCGGACGGCGTCCTCGCGGTGCTCGGCAACCACGACTACCTCGACGACCCGGAGCTGGTGCGAGCCATCGTCCGGGACGGCGGCGCCACCGAGCTCTCCAACACCCACTGTACGCTGCGGCGGGGCGGGGGCGTGCTCCACGTGGCCGGGGTGGACGACTTCCTCCAGCGCCGGGCGCCGCTGGACCTGGTGCTCCGGGAGCTTCCCCCGGACGGCGCCGCGATACTCCTGGCCCACGAGCCGGACTTCGCCGACGTCTCCGCCCCCACCGGGCGCTTCGACCTCCAGGTCTCGGGCCACTCCCACGGTGGCCAGGCCCGGCTGCCGCTCCTCGGCCCCGTGGTGCGGCCGCTCTACAGCCGCCGCTACCCCGACGGGCTCTACGACCTCGACGGCATGCTCCTCTACGCCAACCGAGGCCTCGGCACGGTGCGCCTCGACCTCCGCTACAACTGTCCCCCCGAGGTCACGGTCTTCACCCTCCTCTGCCCGGAAGCCCCGGTGTAAGAGTCCGTGTCCGAGCACCCGCAGAGAGCCTGGAGCACCGGGAGCGGCTCGCCGAACATCTGGTCCTACGACCGCATAAGCGGCCTCTACGACGCCACCATAGAGCACCTCTCCCGCCAGGTCCGCCGGGAGGCCGTGGGGGAGCTCGGGCCGGGCGCCGGAGACCGGCTCCTCCTGGTGGGCGTCGGGAGCGGGCTGGACCTGCCATACCTCCCCCGCGGGACCCGGGGCCTCGGCGTGGACCTGAGCGCCGGGATGCTCGCCGCGGGCGAACGGCGGCTCGCGGCGCTGGACCTGCCCGGCTTCGAGCTGCGCCAGATGGACGCCCGCTCCCTGGACCTGCCGGACGGGAGCTTCGACGCCGTCTACCTGCCCTTGATCGTTACGGTCGTCCGGGACGGGGAGCGGGTAATGGAGGAGGCGGCACGGGTCGCGAAGCCCGGAGCCCGGCTCGTTGTGGCGGACAGGTTCTGGCCTGAAGGCCGGGAGCGCCCGCTCCTCGCCCGCCGGGCCAGCGCCCTGCTCGGCCGCTTCGCCATGCACTTCGACCGCCGGTTCTCCGAGATGCACGCCGGAGCCCCTCACCTGGAGCTGCTCGGGCACCGGCACACCTCCCCCAGGGGCTTCTTCGACCTCGTCACGCTCCGCAAGCCCGGCTAGCGCCCGGAGCGATCCGCGGAAGGCCGGGCCTCCCGCGGATCACGCCTTCAGCCGTCAGCTACATAGCTCTTCGGCTGAAGGCTGATGGCAGATCGCGCTTCCACAGAAGCTCTGTCTCCTTGCGAGCTGCTCTACCCTCCGCCAGCCTCCCGCAGGGCCGAGGCCGCCTCTCGCACGACCTCTTCCACGAGCTCCGCGGCTGGTAGCGGGCGGGCGAGGCGGGCGGCCTGCCCGGCCCAGAGCGACATCAGCTCCGTCCGGTCCTGCTGCGCGGCGGCGGCCCGGAGGTCCCGGGTGTGGGCGTTCTGGACCGGGTACTCCGGCACCTCCCGGCCCTCCATCTCGGCGGCGAAGCGGTTCCGGAGGCCACGGGCGGGCTTGCCGGAGAAGGCCCGGGTGACGGTGGTCTCCTCCTCCGTCGCGCCGAGCACGGCCCGTTTGTAGCCGGCGTGCGCCCCGCTCTCCGGGCAGACGAGAAAGGCCGTCCCCATCTGCACGCCCTCCGCTCCAAGGGCAAGGGCCGCCGCGAGGCCCCGGCCGTCCATGATGCCGCCCGAGGCGACCACCGGGATACCGACGGCGTCCGCGAGCTGGGGGACCAGGGCCAGCGTCCCGACCATCGCGGCCTCCGGCTCCCCGAGAAAGGTCCCGCGGTGCCCGCCCGCCTCAGAGCCCTGGGCCGCGACGAGGTCCGCCCCCGCCGCCTCCAGCTCCACCGCCTCCCGCACTGTGGTCGCCGTGCCGAACACGACCGTACCGGCCTCCTTTAGCTGTGAGATCTGACCCGGGGCCGGGACCCCGAAGGTGAAGCTGAAGACCGGCACCCTCTCCTCCAGCACCACCGCGAGCTGCTCCTCGAACGGTTGCATGTAAGAGGTGATGCCGGGCGGACCTTCCAGGCCGAGCTCCCGGCGGTACGGCGCGAGCACCGCGTCCACCTCCTCAGGCGGGTACCGCCCGGCGTCGAACGGCTCGGGGACGAAGAGGTTCACGGCGAACGGCCGCTCCGTAAGGCGCCGGACCTCCCGCACGGCCTCCCGGATAGCCTCCGGCGCCAGGTAGGCGGCGCCGAGCGTGCCGAGCCCTCCCGCCTCCGAGACCGCCGCGACCAGCCGCGGGGTCGTCACCCCTCCGGCCATCCCCGCCTGAACCACCGGGTACCGGACGCCGAGCGCCCGCGTGACCCTGTTCCCCGATGCCAGCATCTCTCTCCCTCCTCTCCCATCCTGTCGCGCCGGAGCCTGCGGCATGTGCGCCGGGCCGGGCTGCGCCCGGTCTCCGCGGGAGAATTCTATCCCGCCGGACAGAGACCTGCCCTGGGGCAACGCCGTAGGATTCCAGACGTCTCCCCGGCGGCCCTTTCCCCTTATACGCCACCACCGCTGGTACTCCTTCCAGCTACCGCCGGGGCTTCTCTCTCCACCGTAGTGACCGCTGCGGCGGCGGGCCGACCCTGAAAGAAGGTAGGAACTACGCAGTTGAAGACAGCAGGTAGAGTGGCTCGGCCAGATACCTCCTAACCGCACCCCGCACGATAGAGAGCTTCGCCTCGTACCAGATCACGCCGCTTATCAACCTGTTTGCCTCCAACCTAAGAAACGCCCGTAGAGACAATCCAAGGTGGTTGAGGCTCTCTTCTGAGTAGTCGGGTGAAGGCGTCATGCGCCGGTGGATCGAAGCTTTCTGGCGCCGAGCGAGCAGCCTCGGTGGCGGTGAAGATCCATGCTCACAGGAAAACCTTCTGGGCGGCGATAAGGAAATGGATGTAGTCGAGCCGGTCGGCCTTTGGTGGGTTCATTGTGTCCGCGCTCCGGTCGCGGTCATGCTCCGGCTATCTCACCATACTCTTGCTCAACTGCGCAAGTCCTACTAATATTAGGTTGTATTTTTATCAAGTGGCCAACGACAACCCTTCGGCATGCTGGTGGCACGCGTTGGGCGAGCACTCGACGGCACGCCGCTCGCCGGGGCTCAACCACGTGACCTGTAAAGGACAGTGGCGCGTGTGAGATCTTTGCAGGGAGGACGGGATGGGCTCGCTTAAACGTGGGCGACCATTTCTGGCTCCACGAGACTGGGTGTACCTCGCTAGCCTGCTGGTGCCGCTAACGATCTACAAGCTCGTGTTGAAGTATGCAGGTCTCGCTTCGACGGAGGAGTCTCTCGGTCTTCTAGGAGCTTTGGGCCTTGCACGGTCGGACGTGCTGTTCAGCCTGGGCTTTGCCGTGCTCTGGGTAGGGGTGTTCAGCCTCCTGCGCAGAGGGTGGCCGAGGAAGGCGGCGGTCCTCCTGCTGCACGTCAGCGCGGCGTTGATCGTGGTGCTCTCGACCTGCGCCTATCAGTACTTCGAGACTACGGGTTCGAGCCTGGACTATGAGATGGTCACCTTCTACCTGGCCTCGCTGGTCGAGGTGCAGGGCGCAATCTCTAGCGAGGCTCCTGCCTACATCTGGCCGATGCTCGCTGTTGCGGTGGCGTATGCGATCGTCGGCCCGTGGCTCGCCGCGCGGCTCGCCTACAGGATAACGGACCGGCGACGCTCGCCCCTGGTCAATGCATCGGAGATAAGACCCCGGAAGATGTGGGCGCGCCGGGACTTCATGGTCGCGGGGCTATCGGCGGCGGCGGGGCTGTTCTTTATGAACCGCTCGTTGATATTCGCAGGCCGAGGCGCCTTCTCGGGGGACCCCGTCTCCAACCTGCTCGCCACCGGCATGCAGGGAGTCCGAGCGGACGCAGCGGTCGAGGGCCTGGAGATCACAAACCCACTGGCGAGGGCGCGGCTGGAGACGACCGCGCGTACCCGGCGGCGCAATGTGGTCCTCATTCACCTGGAGTCCACCAGAGAACGCTCGGTCACCTCATACAACCAGGACCTCCAGACGATGCCGTTCCTGGACGAGTTGGCGGGGCGGAGCCTCCTAGTCGAGCGGGCATACACGACCACCCCTCACACCTCGAAGGCGTTAACCGCGATCAACTCCGGCCTCTACTCCCACCCCGGCACGGGTATCATAGAGGCCCAACCGGGGACCATCGAGGCCCGGTGCCTGCCGGAGCTCTTGGGCGACCACGGCTACCGGACAGCGTGGTTCCAGTCGGCCACGGAAGAGTTCGAGAACCGCCATCAGCAGGTGAAGAACTTTGGCTACGAGCACTTCGAGGCGATGGAGCAGATGGAGAAGTCCGGCTTCGAGAAGGCCAACTACCTCGGCTATGAGGACGATATAATGCTGGAGCCCAGCCGCCGGTGGCTAGAGGAGGACCTGGAGAGCCCCTCGTTTACGATGTACCTGGGCGTCACGCCCCACCACCAGTATCTGGCTCCTGCGGGACGCTATGGCAGGGAGCATTTCTCGGATGATGACGTCCTCGACCGTTACCTGAACAGCATCCGCTACGACGACTTCTTCACCGAGAACGTCATCAACCTGTACAAGGAGCTCGGACTCTACGAGGATACGATATTCGTGATCTACGGCGACCACGGCGAGGCCTTCGGGGAGCACGGCGTTACCGGTCACGATGGCGTCGTCTACGAGGAGGGTCTGAGGGTCCCGCTGGTCATCCACGACCCCCAGCGATTCACGAGCGGGGAGCGCATCGAGGGACCTGCGAACCTCCTGGACTTCGCACCGACCCTGGTAGATCTGCTCGGCTACGAAGTAGTCGACGGGGAGTACCCCGGAAGCTCGCTGGCACGTCCACTTCCCGAAGATCGCACGTTGATGTTCAGCTGCAGGCCCGACTTGCTCCACCTGGCGAGCATCAAGGACCACGAGAAGTACGTGCACAACTACGACAAGAAGCCCGATGAGCTGTACGATCTCGCCACGGATCCTCTGGAGACCCGCAACCTGATGCATGAGATGAGCCTCACCGAGCATGAGGCACGACGCACGGAACTCCTGGACTGGCGGGCGAGAACCATAGCGATGTACGGGGAGCGTAAGTAGCCCTACGCTCTGAGCACGTCGTCGAGCTAGGCCTGCGGCGACGGGTCGACCCTGAAAGAAGGATAAAAACGCCCCGTTGTGGAGCCGGGATCTTTATCCCGCAGGCGACCTTGCACCTAAAGTCTGATCTGCACTAAAAGTCGGTACTCTGCACCAAAAGTAAAAAGGTAGTTTGCTTACTAGGCGAATCCTATCAAGCCCGAGCCGCAAGAGGGACAAACGTTGTCGCTAGTGCCGCCGGTGGCCGGTATCCACTCGCCGTAACCCTCATCAGTCTCTTTGTACACAAACCACGCAAGATCTTCAAAGCAATGTCCGCAGTTATTGCATCTGAGATTCGCTGGTCTTTTCTCAATCATGTACTTTCCTCTTCTTGCTCGCGATCCTTAGCCCACCGCTTACGGGCAGCTTCGCGGGCGATTTCTTTCCGGCGCTCCGGGGAAAGCTTCTCGGCGCGGGCTTTTCCCCCTTTGAGGCCACCGAGTCTGCCGAGTTCTTGAGCAGCTTTGTTCTTTTCCATCATATAGCGATTCTAGTACTACAGTTGTAGATCATCCGGGAAGGACCCGCGCCGTTTGTAGTGATGATACCTGGCCTGTGCCTGATGTTGGCGACGCCATCTTGACCACGAAAGTACTTTCTCGGCTGGCGCAAGCCTT
>JACCZN010000283.1 GCA_013695915.1 Rubrobacter sp. | reverse complement strand
TTCTTCTCCAGGCTCTTCTCGAGGTCCTTCTGGGCCTCACGGCTCGTCAGCCTCTTGAAGGCCTTGGAGCCCGGCAGGCCCGCGCGGAGCTCGGCGGCCTCCCGCTGGTATCGCTCGGCGTAGGAGCCCATGGCGTAGATGGTCTCCTGGGCCAGGTCGTGCTCTGCGGAAGTGCTGAGCTCCCGCAGCCGGTCGGCGGCGACCACGGCGTCCTGGTGCCGGCCGAGGTCGTCCTGCAGGGACTTGAGGGGCCGTATGGGCTTCTTGACCGGCTTTCCGTAGGCCTCGGCCAGGAACTCCAGGGCGTAGCGCAGGCGCTTGCCCTTCTTGCGGAGCTCGTGGTAAGGCTCCGGCTGGGAGGTCGCCGCGATGCGCCCGGCGGCTTTCCTGAACTTGCTGTAGCGCCGCGAGAGCACGCCGGGGGCATACTCCGTGACGGGCTCGGCGGCCTGGGGACCGGTCTCGGGGCCTCTTACGGGGTCGCGGCTCAGCAGGGCGGCCAGGGAGACGACGAGGCGCCGGTAGCGGGACGAGTCCAGCGCGTCGAGCATCCGTTCGCGGGCACGGGCGCGCTGCTCGAGTATCACGCCGACCATGCTCTCGAAGGCCTCTGCGTCCGCTTCCTCGTCCGCCGCCGACCAGGCGCGGAGCTGGTCTACCTGCACGTCGAGGTCTCGAACGTCCCCGAGAGCGCCCGCGAGCCAGCGGAGCTCGCCCTCGAACCACAGGGCCCGCTCGGGAAGCGCCTCGGAGAAGAGCTTTATCGCGGCCCGCATCCGGCGGCTCGCGACCCGCATGTCGTGGAGGTCCTCCGGGTCCTCGCCGAGGCGGCTGCCCGGCTCGTGCTCCAGGAGCGCGGCGTACTGCCGGCGCAGGATGGCGTACGCTACCTCGCCGGCGGAGAGGTCTTCGTCGACGTCCGTGGGGCCGAGGTCGGCGCCGGCCTCCGGCACGAGACCGGTGGCATAGAGGCCTACCTGATACTTGGAGATGGGGGTGGGGGAGAGGTCGAGCTCGGACTCCAGCCGGCGCACGATCGGCTGCAGGGCCTCGGCAGCCTCCTCCACGGCCTGCACCTCGACGCGCAGGACGCGGGCGGGCTCTTCTCCGGCCTCGAGCGGGACCTCGGACTCATCCAGAGAGACCTCGCCCAGGGCGTCTCCGGCCGGCTCGCCCTCACTATCCACGGCCCGGAAAGGGAAGGAGCGGCGGCGGGTGCGGACCTCGAAGAGCCGGTGCAACTCGTTGCCTCCAGCGAGCGCCCGGACCCTTTCACCGACCTTGCCGGTGGACTTCTTCAGGGTCGCGAGCTCCCCGTCGTCGAGGGACTCGGAGATCTCGCGCCGCTCCTCGAAGCCGCCGGCGGCCCGGGAGAGGGACTGGAGAGTCGCCTCGGCGGTCTTGCCCCGCTGCCGAATGCGCAACGCGTACCCGGAACGGTAGAATATCCAGCTCTCCGTGTCGTAGTAGAAGTCAGAGAGGTTCTTGGTCTCCCCGGAGCCCAGCACCAGCCCCGGGACGGCGAAGTGCTCCTCCAGCCACCCCTCTACGGTCTCGAGCTCCCCGGCGTCGAACCGCCACTCCACCCCGGAGGCGTCCCGGCCAGAGGCGTCCTCCTCCACAGAGCCGAGGCCTCCGCCGTCATCGGCCATACCCTCCGTTACAGGGCTCTCCGCCTCCGGCGTGGTGTTCGGGTCTCCGGCTCCGCTCTCCATGATGAACGCCCTTCCGCTGCTAGCTCTCTACTCGTCGATTGTTACTAGAGGATAATACATGCAATGTCAGGTGGCAGCAAAGGCCTACGGTCCGTGCGGGCCGCAGCAAGCTCCCGAGCAACACGAGCCCTTATGAGCGGCTCACAGCGCCCGGACCGGCGGAAGAGTGACCTACACGTATTGGCACTCAAGGCGATGCTAAAGGATGGTGAGAGACCTCACGCCCTCGCGGGCCTAACCGGGGTTGGCGAAGACCGCCACGTTTCGCCTCTGGAACACGATCTCGTAGTCGGGGTCTTCTATCAGGGCGCGCAGGACGCTACGGGCGCGGGGCAGATCCACGGAGGTGTAGTAGCTCGGGCGGGCGAGGTCCACGACCACGTACTCCGCGTCTTTTATCACGGGGAATAGGTAGAGGTGGCGCCGGTGGGTCAGGTGCGGGGCGATCCAGTTGCTCGCCGAGACCCGCGCTCCATCGGGCACGGCCGCTACCGCCGCGTCGAGGTTCGCCACGTACTCGTCCGGCAGCGGCTGCATCACCACCGGGTTGGTCTGCCAGTTCGCCGAGACGGGCAGCGGTCCCCGCTCGTAGCAGAGCCAGACGTTCAGCAGCAGCACGAAGAGGGCCAGCGCCGTCAGCATGTCCCGGAACTCCACGCCTTCGGGCAGGACCCTGACGGGTAACTTCCGCTCGAGGGGCCGCTGCTCGTTCAGCCACCCCGCCACGCGCCGCAGGTTGCCGAGGCCGGCGGCCGCTGCCAGGTACATGAAGGGGGTTATGGGGGCCGAGTAGTGATAGTGGACGTCGGTCATCTGGGGCCGGTCGCTCAAGAGGTTCACCGCGATCTCGGAGACCGGCAGGAACAGGACGGCGGGGGAGAGGAGCCCGAGGAACCCGCCGTAGGCGGCGAGGTCCAGGAGGTACGGCACCCGGTCGCCGGAGAGCGCGTACCCGAGCACGAACAGCGGGTCCGTGACGGCCGTGCGGAGGAGACCGCCGAACGACCCGCCGACGGCCGCGTACCGCTCCGAAACCAGCGCGCCGGTCTCCCCGGAGTTGAAGGCCGGTATCACGGCCAGCATGACCAGCAGGAAGTAGGCCACGCCCCCGGCGACAACCGGTACGCCCCAGCGCCACCGCTTCATGGGGAACACGGCGTAGAGGCCCATCATCGCTACGATCAGGGAGATGCCCTCCTTGGAGAGCGCGGCAGCCGCTGCAAAGAAGAGGAAGGGCCACAGGCGGCGCTCCAGCAGGTAGTGGAACGCGAAGAGCAGGAAGGTACCGGCCATGGCCTGGGCGTGGAAGTCGAAGAGGTTCGCCGACTGTAGCCCGTAGCTGAAGAGGTAGCCTCCGGCCAGAAAGGCCGCCGCCCACCGCAAGCCGTCGCCGAGAAAGCGGCGGGCGAGCCAGTAGAGCGGCAGGGCACCGAGCCCAATGACGGCTGCCTGGGCCGCGAGGAGCCAGACCGGGCTCGGATGGACCCAGTAGAGCGGCACGAAGGCCAGGAGCAGGAAGTCCGCGTGGTTGCGCAGGCGGGTAGTAAGCTCGCCGGTCTCGTCGGTAGACTCCAGGATGCGCCCGTGGGCCGAGTTCCACACCGCCTGATCCATATTCCCGAGGTCGAACCTGGAGGAAGAGTAGATCTCGTGCCGGTGCAGGGAGAGCGCGGTGAAGAGCACGCAGTACACCACTGCGAGAACCAGAACCAGAACCAGCGGACCGCGGCCCGAGAGCCGCTCCCGCCACCGCTCGTATGCCGCCCGCGTCTTCACCCGCACCCCGGCACGCCCCGGCCGGAAGAGCCTCCCCACCCTGCTATAACCTCGCTGGAACCGTACCACTCTGCCGACACAACACCGCATCCTAGTGCGCGGCCCGCAGCGTTTTGTTAAACCTGGGTAAAAGGAAGGTTAAACGTTTGGTGTGAATTATGAGGTCACCATCCCAACAGGTCGGCGAAGGCCAGCCGTGGGCGGCCGAGCTGTCCGTTGAGCCAGATACAGAAGTTGTGCAGCGCCACCCTCGCCGCCAACCGCGC
>JACCZN010000276.1 GCA_013695915.1 Rubrobacter sp. | reverse complement strand
TGGCGCGAAGGAGGCTAAAAGCTGTAACATCGTGGCAGGTAGGGTACGCATCGCTTACCTCTTTGTTGGGAGCTGAAGTGACGAGCGTACCCTACCCCGTGTCGCTCACAAATGGCCAAAGTCCAGTGAAGGCTGTAGGACGAAGACTCTCAGGAAGGAGTTATTCGGGTGCCACCGACAAGACCACCGTATCCACCAGAGTTCAAGGAGGAGACCATAAGGCTTATGCGCTCCTCCGGGAAGCTTCCTAGAAAAAGTTGACGGCGGCCAGCGCTATAGCGAGAAACCTTAGCCCCTTGCCGAGCCCCACCCAGAAACAGAAGGACCAGAACCGCATCCCCGCAGCACCCGCGAGCGCGACCAGCGCGTGGCCCACGAACGGCACCCAGGAGAGCAGCAACACCGGCTGGCCGTAGCGCTTGAGCAGCCGGGCAGCGCTCTCCTGACCCCTCATGGGCTTCCGGTTCCGCATCAGAGCCCTGGAAGCTCCCCGGCCTATCAGGTAGGTGGTGCAGGCACCGAGGACGTTCCCGATGGTGGCGACCAGCACCGGCAACGCGACGCCCTGCTCGGTGCGGACCAGGTAGATCAGGGGCGGCTCCGAGCTCATTGGTATAGCCGTAGCTCCGGCGATGCTGAGCGCGAAGAGCGTTGCGTAGGAAGCAAGCACCGCCATGACGTCCGATGTGTCTCCAATCTCCTAGTGTTCGCCGCGGTCGGAGCTTTACAGGCCTCCGGCCTGCCGGGTCTCCCCTCAAGGGTACCCCGTCACGCGGCGCAGGCAACCTGGCCTCTATCAGAGTAGCCCGCGCAGCCCTCACCGGTCGGGGCAGGCAGAGAGTCGGGCCTGCAGCACCTCCGAGATCTCTCCGGCGGGGGCCGGTCTCTGGAAATAGTGCCCCTGGGCCAGGCCGCAATCCAGCTTCCGCAGGTACGCGAGCTGGCCCTCGGTCTCAACACCCTCCGCGACGGTCTCGAGACCCAGAGTGTGGGCCAGGCCGATCGTCGCCGCCACGAGCCCCTGATCTTCGGTATCGTGCCCGAGGCCGTCAACAAAGGAGCGGTCTATCTTGAGGAAGTCGACCGGAAAGCGCTTGAGATAGGAGAGTGAGGAGTAGCCGGTGCCGAAGTCGTCTACGGCTATCCTCACCCCCAGCAGCTTCAGGCTCCGGAGCGTGGCGACGGTGGACTGCGCGTCGTCCATCATCACGCTCTCGGTGATCTCCAGGATAAGGCTGTGGGCGCCGAGCCCGGTCTCCCGGAGGATCTGCGCCACGTCCCCGGCCAGACCGGGCTGCCGGAACTGCTTCGCCGAGAGGTTCACGCTCACCGTGGGCGACGGGGCACCGGGGAACCGCTCCTGCCACTCGCGCGTCTGGCAGCAGGCCTCCCGCAAGACCCACTGCCCGATGGGTACGATCAGGCCGGTCTCCTCCGCCAGCGGGATAAACTCTGCTGGCGGCACTATGCCCCTCTCCGGGCGGTCCCAGCGCAGGAGCGCCTCCATGCCCACAATGCCACCGTCGCTCAGCGACACACTGGGCTGATAGTAGACCCTGAACTCTTCTCTCTGCAGGGCCTGGCGCAGGCCGTTCTCCATCTCCAGGCGTTCCAGGGCCCGGGAGTCCATGCCCGACTCAAAGACCTCGTAGTGGCTCTTACCCTTTGACTTTGCCTTGTACATCGCAAGGTCCGCGTTCCGCAGCACACTCTCCGACTGGCCCTCGGTGGCTCCGCCGAAGGCTATCCCTATGCTGGTGGTGACGAACAACCCCTGGCTACCGGCGCCGAGGTAGAAGGGCTCGTCGAGCACCGCCGTTATTCTTTCGGCGACCCTCTCGGCCTCGATCGAGTCCGAGACGTCCTCCAGGAGGACCGTGAACTCGTCGCCGCCGAGGCGGGCGACAGTGTCCGCAGGCCTGAGGCAAGCAGAGAAGCGCTCGCTCACGGCCAGCAAGCAACTGGTCTCCTGCCGGGTGACCCAGAGAGTCGTTTATGACCTTGAAGTTGTCCAGGTCCATGAAGAGCACCGCCACCTCCTCCTCCCGCCGCCGGGCCCGGGCAAGAGCGTGCCCCAGGCGGTCCAGGAACAGGGCCCGGTTTGGCAGGTCCGTCAGGGCGTCGTGGAAGGCCTGGTGCACGAGCCGTTCCTCCAGGAGCTTGCGCTCCGTAATGTCCTTCTGCACCCCGATGAAGTTTGCAATGCGCCCGTCTTTGTCGTGCACGGGGGCTATGTACAACTCATTCCAGAAGGGGAGGCCGTCCTTGCGGTAGTTTAGCCCGAAGTTCCCGCCCTGATCGAGCCCGATTCCCCATTGGTACGGGGATTGGGCTCGTTTTAGGTTGTAGAGTGTAGCCAAGAGTCTGACTTGCTCCAGTCAGGTGTATGTGCTATGGTGCCGCGCA
>JACCZN010000256.1 GCA_013695915.1 Rubrobacter sp. | reverse complement strand
GGGGCGTAGAGGTCCGTCTCGTAGACGCTCTGGACGCCCTGGACCACCGCCACGGTCCGTTCGAGGCCGAGGCCGGTGTCGATGCCGGGCTTCGCCAGGGGTGTGAGGGTGCCGTCCGGGCGCTGCTCGTACTGGTTGAAGACGAGGTTCCAGATCTCTATGAAGCGGGGGTCGCCCTCTTCGCCGCCCGGGCCGTACTTCGGGTCCTCGGAGGGGTCGCCGTGGCCGAGTTCCTCGCCGTAGTCGTAGTAGACCTCCGAGCACGGGCCGCACGGCCCGGAGTCACCCGGAGGCCCCCACCAGTTCTCGCTCTTCGGGAGGCCGAAGATCCGCTCCTCGGGGACGCCTATCTCCATCCACAGCTCCCGGGCCTTGGCGTCCTCCGGGGCGTTCTCGTCGCCCTCGAAGATCGTGATCCAGAGCCGCTCCGGCTCCAGCCCGAGGGTCTCGGTGAGGAACTCCCAGCTCCACCCTATGGCCTCACGCTTGAAGTAGTCGCCGAAGGAGAAGTTGCCGAGCATCTCGAAGAAGGTGAGGTGCGTGGAGTCCCCGACGTCCTCGAGGTCGGCGGTGCGGAAGCACTTCTGCGCGGTGGTGGCCCGAGGCGCGGGTGGGCGGTCCTGGCCCGTGAAGTACGTGATGAACTGCTGCATCCCCGCCGTCGTGAGCAGCACCGTGGGGTCGTTGTGCGGCACCAGGGAGGAGCTCGGGTAGAGCCGGTGCTCCCTCTGGATGAAAAAGTCGAGGAACTTCTGACGTATCTCGGCGCTCTGCATGTACCTTCTCTGGGGACGATGGTCAGGACACGGACAGCCGCGGGTATTGTACTTTTCCGCGGGGTCTTTTTCAGCCCTCGGAGGCCGCGCCGGACGGACCGAAGCCCATGCGGTCCGCGTCGTCGCCGAGCTCCTGGCGCAGGTCGTCTATGGCGCGCCGGAGGAGCCGGGAGACGTGCATCTGGCTGACGCCGATGTGGCTGGCGATCTCCGTCTGGGTCTTGCCCTCGTTGAAGCGCAGCTTCAGGATCTGCTGCTGCTGGTCTTTGAGGGTCTCTATGGCGGACTGAAGCAGGATCCTGTCCTCTATCCCCTCTATGGGCGAGCTCTCTTCGGGCTGGAGGTCTACGATGGTGTCGCTCTCGGCGTCGTCCTGGTTTATCGGGGTGTCGAGGCTCGTGGTGTTGTAGGCCCGGCCCAGGGTCAGGGCCTCGGCGACGCTCTCCTCGTCGGCCTGCAGGGTGCTCGCGAGGTTGCCTATGGTCGGGGACTTACCGGTCTTTACGGTCTCGTCCCTTATGACCTCCTTTGCGGACTGGCGCAACTCCTGGAGCCCGCGCGGGACCCGCATCGCCCAGCCCTTGTCGCGGAAGTACCGCTTTATCTCGCCGAGGATGTTCGGGGTGGCATAGGTGGAGAACTCGATCTTCCGGTCCACGTCGAAGCGGTCCACCGCCTTTATGAGGCCGATGGAGGCTACCTGGACCAGGTCCTCGACGGGCTCTCCGCGGCCGGCGAACTTGCGGGCCAGGAACTCCACCAGCGGCATCTGCTCCTGGATAACGAGCTGTCTCGCCCGCTGGTCGCCTTCCTTGTGGTACCGGGTGAGGAGCCGCCGGGTGCGGGCCTTGTCCGGCCGCCGGTAGCGCTGCTTCAAGTAGACATCTCCACGACCCTCCGCCAGCCGTCCCCGCCGACACCCGCGGCGCCGACCTCCGAAGCCGCGCTCTCCTGCTCCTTGACCTCGACGATCACGGACTCCTCGCCCAGGGAGAAGCGGTAGCCGGTGGGGTGGCTGCCCGAGTGCTCGTCCTCCAGCCTCTCCACCGCCTCCTCCAACCCTCCGACACCGACCTCGGCCCGGGCCGCCATGCCGGCGAGTATCAGGCCGATGCACGACCGCAGGTTGGCGACCGGTGGCAGCGTGAGGTACGTGTAGTGCGCCGATGGCTGTTCTGAAGACAAAACCTCTACCTACTTCCGCAAAGGGGTCCGGAACACGAGGTTACTCTCCCGCCCGGTTTATCGGCTGCGTGGCGTCCTCCAGCGGTAGCTCCGGGGCCTCGGCCGGCGCGGGGTGACCCTCGTGCCGGTCGTAGTGACTCTCCTCGGAGTGCTTTTCGAGGTCCCGCAGGATCTCCTCCCGGCGGCTCGCCGCGGCCTGCTTCGCCGCCGACACCGCGCTGTCGAAGCGCCGGCGCACGGTGACGGGCAGGTCCCGGGCCGCGCCGGGCAGGTGCTTCCGGAGCTCCTCGTTGGTGGCGTAGACGGTCCCCGCCACGCCCAGCACCGCGCCGGCGATCAGCTTTCTCCATCCTCCCACAGGCTATACCTCCCTCTCCCGGTCTGCGCCGGGCGGCTCCGCGGCATTGCCGGAGGGGCCGGCCCCCGGCTCACCAGTACCCGCAGTCCCGCCTATAAAGGTGCTTATGCCGCGGGAGAGACCGGCAGTGACGGAGGAGAGCTTTATCACGCTGCCCCGGATGCCCTGGGTTATAACCGTGGTCGTCTGGTCGAGCTCCCCGGTAATACCCGCCACGTCCCCGACCGCGGTGTCGAGCTGGGAGAGCTGGCTGTTTATGTTGTCCACGGTCGCGTGGGTCTTGCCGAGCAGCGGCACGAGCTCCCTGGAGACGTCCTTTATAGTCTCTTCGGTGGTAGAGAAGATCCCGGCCAGCCGCAGGAACATCCACGCCAGCACGATAAACGCTACGGCGAGCGCCACGTACAGGCCCCCCAGAGCGAGCGTCACGAAAGTATCCAAAGCCTCACACACCTCCCGGCGTACCCGTCATCCTGCACTGCCCGGGATTATAGACCCCGCCGCCGGTCTCTACCGAACGCGGCCGTAGGCTGCTACCCGCGGCGGGCGACCACCCCGCCGCCGACGACCTTCTGGCCGTCCCCGGTGTAGAAGACCGCCGACTGCCCCGGCGCTACCCCGGAGACCGGCTCCGCCAGGCGGGCCACCCACTCGCCGCTCTCCTCTGCGGGCACGACCTCGCAGGGCACGGGCTCGCTGTTGTACCGGACCTGGACGGATTCGGATGCTCCGGGGTCGAGGAACCAGTTCAGCCCGCCGACCCGGACCTCGTCGGTGAGCAGGTCCTTCTTCCGGCCGACCACGACCTGGTTGGCCTGCGGGCGGACCTCCGTGACGTAGAGCGGGGCCGGCGCGGAGACCCCGATGCCCCGGCGCTGGCCCACGGTGTAGTCGACCACCCCCGAGTGTTCACCGAGTACCCGGCCTTCGCCGTCCACGAGCTCGCCTGGCTCCGGCTCTACCTCCCGGCGGACGAAACCCCGGTAGTCCCCGTCCGGGATGAAGCAGATGTCCTGGCTCTCGGGGGTCTTCGCGACGGCGAGGCCCCGGTCGGCGGCTATGCCCCGTATCTCCTCCTTGTGGTACTCGCCGAGCGGAAAGACGGTGCGCGCCAGCAGCTCCTGGGGGACCGGCCACAGGACGTAGGTCTGGTCCTTGGCGGCGTCCGCCGCGCGGGCGAGCGTGGCCCGTCCATCCACCTCGGCGACGCGGGCGTAGTGCCCGGTCGCCACGTGGTCGAAGCCGAGCCGGTCCGCGAGGAACGAGGCCGCGTGGAACTTGACGTGGGCGTTGCACGAGACGCACGGGTTCGGGGTGCTGCCCGCGGCGTAGGAGCCCACGAAGTCCTGCATGACGCGCCGGTCGAAGAGCCTCTTGAGGTCCAGCGTAAAGTGCGGGAGCCCCATCTTGTGGGCAGTGTCCCGCGCGAAGAGCACCGTGTCCGGCGAGCAGCAGGACCGGCTCCCGGGCTCGCCGTCGTGCAGCCGGAAGGTGACGCAGACGGCGTCGTAGCCGGCCTCCTTCAGGAGGAGCGCCGTTACCGCAGAGTCGACCCCGCCGCTCGTGGCGACCACCACGCTCTTACCCATCAGCACCCCTGTACCCCTCGACGAGCACCTCGCCCGCCAGCCGGTCCCAGTAGTCCTCGAAGGCCTTGTGCAGCGCGTCTACCACGAGCGTGAGCGCGTGCTCCTTGCCCTCCGGCAGAGGCCCGCCGAGGGCGTCTTCGAGGTCGGCCCGCGACCGGCGCGCGGCCTCCAGGAGCCCCTCTCCCTCCACCAGCTCGGCGAGCGCCGAGCCGGCGGCGATGCACGCGGCGCAACCGTACACCTTGTACCGCACCTCCGCGAGCACGTTCTCCCGGACGCCGACCGAGAACCGGGCGATGTCGCCGCAGGCGGCGTCACCCGATTCCCCGGACCCGTCCGGCTCCGCCAGCTCCCCGACGTTCCGGGGGCGTACGAGATGGTCTATTACCTGTGGCCTGTAGCTCATGTACCCTGATCCTTTATATCCGTGTCGGAGACGGCTTCCCTAGCCGCGGCCCGCGTAGAGCGGCGAGAGCTCGCGAAGCTGCGCCACCGCGCCGGAGAAGGCCTCTAGGAAGCCGTCTATCTCCTCCGGGGTGTTGTCCTTGCCTACCGTGACCCGGACGGCCGAGAACGCCCGCCGCTCGTCCTGGCCCATCGCCGCGAGCACCGGGGAGGCCTTGTGCTCCCCGCCCGCCGGCTCACCCGCGGAGGCGCAGGCCGAACCCTTCCCGATGGCGTAGCCCGAAGCGTCGCAGAAGAGCACGAGGCTCTCGGCCTCGACACCCTCGACGGCGAGGTGGGCGTTGTTCGGCAGGCGCTCCGCCGGATGGCCGTTCAGCTCCACGCCGGGTATCGCCGTGGCCCCCCGCACGAGCCGGTCCCGCAGCTCCCGCTCCCGGCGTGCCCACTCCTCCCGCTCCCCGGCCGCGAGCCGGGCGGCGGCCCCGAGGGCCGCTATACCCGCCACGTCCTCCGTACCGCTGCGGAGCCCCCTCTCCTGGCCGCCGCCGAACGAGACGGGCGCAAGCTCCACACCGTCCCGGACGTAGAGTGCTCCGACACCGGACGGGCCGTAGAACTTGTGCCCGGTAAAGGCCAGCGTCGAGACGGGGACCTCCGTCACGTCCACCGGCAGGTGCCCGACGGCCTGGACCGCGTCGCAGTGGAACGGGACCTCCTGCTCCCGGCAGACCCGGGCGAGCTCCTCCACCGGCTGCACGGTACCGACCTCGTTGTTGGCCCACATCACGGCCGCGAGCGCCGTCTCCGGCCGCAGCGCCTGGGAGAGCTCTCTCGGGTCCACGAGGCCGTGGCCGTCCACCCCGAGCCACGTCACCCGGTAGCCCGTGGACTCCAGGTGCTCCGCGGCCTTGCGTACCGCCGAGTGCTCCACCGCGGAGACGACCAGGTGACGCCTCGCGGGGTCCGCCGCAACCGCGGCGCGGGCCAGACCGAGCACCGCCAGGGCGTCGGACTCCGTGCCGCCGCCGGTGAACAGTATCTCCCGGGGGGAGGCCCCGGTCAGGCGGGCTACGGCCTCGCGGGCCTCCTCTACTACCTCCCGGGCCGCCGTTCCGAGACCGTGGAGCGAGGACGGGTTTGCCCGGGGCTCCCCGAGGTGCGAGACCAAGGCATCCCGTACCCGCCCGTCGAGGGGGGTCGTGGCGGCGTGGTCCAGGTACACTCGGCTCTCCATAACGGTCCTAGTGTAACCCACAGAGCCCGGATTTCAGCCCGCAGCGCAGCATCCGGGCCGCGGTCGGGGCCTCAGATGGCGAGGGTCGCGGCCACGGCGCCGGTGTCGTCTAACAGCGAGATCTGGTCTCCCGGCGCGAGGTTCAGGTCGCCGTCCCCGCCGAACGTGCTGTCGACCGGCTCTCCGTCCTCGTCCACGACGCCCGGGTTCGCCCCGATGACCACCTGTCCCTCGGGCTCTACCTGCGGGGAGCCCTGTATGGGCAGCCCGCCGGGGCCGGGGACGACCTCTCCGGTCTCTGGGTCCAGGACGTTCAGGCTGTAGCCTTCGAGGCTCGCTACATCTGCTCCGAGGTTGCCGATGGTCACGTACTCCAGGGCGTTTCCGTCCGCCGAGAGCTCCGCCCGCTCCAGGATCACGCCGCCCCCGGCCGCGTCGTCCCCGGTGGCGGCACCGGAGACGTCGAAGAGCGCCTGGTCGAGCACCTCCTGCGGCACATAGCCCTGGAAGACGTTCTCGTAGTAGTACTCCTCGCCGCGCGGCGCGAGGAGCGCCACGTAAGGGGTGTAACCCACCCCGAGCTGGGCCGCGAGCGTCCCGTACTCGCCCCTCTGGAGCTGCTCCGTGGTCTGGCCTTCGCCGGGCTCGTCTATGTCATAGATGAAGAACTCGACCTGGGGATACTCCGACTGCAGGGCCCTTACAGCCCCGTCCACCGTCTGGTCCACCCCGAGGCCCTGCGGGTAGAAGGCCCCCTCATCCTCCTTGTAGAACTGCACGGCGATAGGAGCCTCCCGTCCGTAGGCCGCGCGGAAGTCGGGCGGTATCGGCAGGTCCTCGTCGAGCGCGAGCGGCGTGTCGACGATGCCCTCGGCCTGGGTCCCGGTCTCCACGGTGGTACCGCCGGGCTCCGACTCCGGCGTACCGGCGTCCGGTGTCGTGACCTCCGGCGGGTCCACGGCCTCTTCCTCCTCGCCGCCGCACGCAGCAGCGAGCAGCAGGAGAGAGAGCCCGGCGAATACCAGGACGAGCCGGAAGCTGGAACGCCGGAGACCGGAGAGCGAGTCTCTAGAGCGGTATGCCTGGATCCCGGTCTCCTCCCGCCGGTGAATGGAATGCCCGGAGCCGAGGCTCCCGGCCAAACTTAGCACGCGTATAGGAGCCGCGCAACGGCGCCCGCGAGAGCGCGGGGGTCTTGTTGCGCCCTCCCCTCTCTACCCTATACTTGCACCGACAGCAGGCGTAGGAGCGGAGGGCAGACCGTTGCACCCCATCGAGCGAGGGAACCCGTACAGGTCGCACACCGCCGGAGAGCTGCGGGCCACAGACGTCGGCGAGCGGGTACGGCTCGCAGGCTGGGTAAACCGCCGCCGGGACCACGGGGGCCTGATCTTTATAGACCTCAGGGACCGCTGGGGCGTTACCCAGGCCACGTTCGACCCCGAACAAGAGGAGGTCTTCTCCAGCGCCGAGGGCCTCAGGCCCGAGTGGACGGTCTCCGTGGAGGGCGTGGTCGCCCGGCGTCCCGAGGGCAACGAGAACCCGGAGCTGCCGACCGGCGAGGTAGAGGTGCAGGTCTCCGGGCTGCGGGTACTCTCGGCCTCCGAGACGCCGCCGTTCGAGATAGACCGCGAGCACCCCGTCGAGGAGTTCCTGCGCCTGGAGTACCGGTACCTGGACCTCCGTCGCCGGAGGATGCAGGAGAACATCGTCTTCCGGCACCGGGTCGTGAAGTACATCAGGGACTTCCTCTCCGAGCGGGGCTTCGCCGAGATAGAGACCCCCCTGCTCACGGCCTCCACCCCCGAGGGCGCGCGGGACTACCTGGTGCCGAGCCGGATCCACCCCGGCGAATTCTACGCCCTGCCCCAGTCGCCCCAGCAGTTCAAGCAGCTCCTCATGGTCGCGGGCTTCGAGCGGTACTTCCAGATCGCGCGGGCACTGCGCGACGAGGACCAGCGCGGCGACCGCCAGCCCGAGCACACCCAGCTCGACCTGGAGATGAGCTTCACCACCCAGGAGGAGGTCCTGAACCTCGTCGAGGAGCTCTTCACGCAGGTAGTCGAGAACCTCACCGAGAAGAGCCTCCTCTCCAGACCCTTTACGCGCCTGACCTACCGGCAGGCTCTGGAGCGCTTCGGCACCGACAAGCCGGACCTGCGCTTCGGCCTGGAGCTCGCCGACATCTCGGACCTCGCGGGCGCCTCCGAGTTCAAGGTCTTCCGCGGGGCCGTCGAGGGCGGCGGCTCCGTGCGCGGCTTCGCCGTCTCCGGCCTCGGGGACCTCTCCCGCAAGGAGATAGACGACCTCACCGCCGTCGCCGCGACCGGCGGGGCCCGCGGCCTCGCGTACCTCAAGGTCACCGGCGAAGGCCTTACGGGTCCAATAGCCAGGTTCTTCTCCGGAGAGGAGGCCGGGGCCTTGCAGGAGAGGCTCGGGGCCGGGAGCGGCGACTACATGTTCTTCGTCGCGGATGGGGACCCGGTCGTCTTCGAGAGCCTGAACCGCCTCCGGCTCCACCTCCGGGACCGGCTCGGTCTGGCGGACGAGACGACGCTCGCGCTCTGCTGGGTCACGGACTTCCCGCTCTTCGAGTGGAACCCCGAGGAAGAGCGCATAGAGCCCATGCACCACATGTTCACCATGCCCCGGGAGGAGGACCTCCCGCTCCTCGATACGGACCCGCTACGGGTCACCGGCCAGCTCTACGACCTCGTCGCCAACGGCACCGAGATCGCCTCCGGGAGCATCAGAATCCACCAGCCGGAGCTGCAGCAGAAGGTCTTCTCGATCATCGGCATGTCCGAGGAGGAGGCCGGGCGGCGCTTCGGGACCCTCCTGCGGGCCTTCCGCTACGGAGCCCCGCCCCACGGCGGCATCGCGCCGGGGATAGACCGCCTGATCATGGTCCTCCGCGACCAGCCGAACATCCGGGAGGTCATGGCGTTCCCGAAGACCCAGGCCGCCCGCGACGAGATGATGGACGCCCCGAGCCCCGTGACCGAGGACCAGCTAAAGGAGCTAAACATCGCCCTCCGCACCCGCCGCCCGGAAGGTGCGTAACCCGGCGGATAACGGGGGCTGCAAACCCCCACACCGGGAGAGAGGAGACACGGTCCGCCGCGAGGCTCCTATGCTAGTATCTCCGGTGTTTCGCGGACGGCCCGGACAGGGAAGCATGGCAGCGCCGCCGACACCCCTCTCAGAAGGAGACGACATCCCGGGGATGAGCCTCGCAACAGACAGTTACAGGCCCTCGCCTCCCCGCCGGGAGCCCGGCGTCGCGCTGACCTTCGACGACGGCCCGGACCCGGTGTGGACGCCCCGGGTGCTGGAGGCGCTCGACAGAGCCCGGGCCAGAGCCACGTTCTTTGTCGTGACCCCGCAGGCGCGGCGGTTCCCCGGCCTGGTCTCCGCGGCCCTCGCCGCCGGGCACGAGGTAGAGCTCCACTGCCGGGAGCACGTCCGCCACACGGACCTCCACAGGGAAGAGGCCGCGGCAGATACCCGGGAGGGGCTGCGCGACCTCCGGGCGCTGGGAGTACGGCCCCGGCTCTGGCGCCCGCCGTGGGGCGCGCTCTCGCCCTGGACCGCCGGACTCGCTGCCGGGTTTGGCCTGGAGCTCGCCCTCTGGACGGAGGACACCCACGACTGGCGCGGGGATCGGGCCCCCGAGATGCTCTCCAGCATAGGAGCCACGCTCGGCCCGGGCTCGGCGGTCCTGATGCACGACGGCCTCGGCCCCGGAGCCCGGCGCTCCGGCTGCGGCGAGACGGTCGGGCTCGTCGAGGGCCTCGTGGCCTCCATCCGCGCCCGCGGCTGCGAGCCCGCTCCCCTCGGGCAAATCCCTACAGCCCCTCCCGAGCCCGGAGAGGCCGTCGGCGCGTGAAGGCCCGGATACCGGACGCCGCCAACAAAACCCTGCCCGGAGGGAGGCTGGACGCGGCGCTGGCGGGGATCTCCGCGGGAGCCGCCGGACGGGACGAGCACCCGGCCTTTCCCGGAGAGGCCTTCGAGGGGCTCGCGGCGGCAGGGGCACTGGCCCTGCCGGTCCCGGTAGATGGAGGGGGCCGCAGGTCCTCGTTCCGGGAGGAGTGGGAGCTCCTGCGGGCCGTGGCGCGGGCCGACGGGTCCGTGGGGCGCATCTACGACGGGCACCTCAACGCCGTGGAGCGGCTAGCGGTAGCGGCTCCGGAGCCCTTGAGGAGCCGGGAGCTCTCTGCGGTCGCCCGTGGCGAGCTCCTCCTCGGCGTCTGGGGTGCGGACCCGGTGGGCGGCGAGGGTCCGCCCGCGCGGCTCGTGGAGGCCGGCGGTGGCCTCGCCGTGGAGGGCGTCAAGACCTTCTGCTCGGGCTCGACGGGCCTCCAGCGGGCCCTCGTGGCGGTGCGCGGGCTGGAGGAGGCCTCCGGCCTGCCGCTCCTGGCATACGTGGACCTGGAGGAGGTAGAGGTAGACCGGAGCTGGTTCCGGGGCTCGGGCCTGCGGGCGTCGGAGAGCCACCGCGTGGTCTTCCACGGCTCGCCGGTCCTGGCGATGCTCGGCGGTCCCGGCGAGCTCGTGCGGGAGCCGTACTTCAGCCGGGACGCGATCCGCACCTCGGCCTCGTGGGCCGGCATCGCGGACCGCGCGGTCGAGGCGGCGCTCGGCACGCTCTCCGGCAAGGCTCGCGCCGCCGGAGGGGAGCCCGACGACCTGGTCTCGCTCGCCGCCGGCAGGATGCTCGCGGCGCAGGGGACCATCGACCGGTGGCTGGAAGAGGCCGCCCGCCGGGCCGACCGGGACCCGGAGGCCTCTCTGGCCCCGGTCTCCACGAGCCTGCGCTCCGCGGTGGCGGACGCCTGCCGGGAGATACTGGACGAGGCCGCCCGGGCCTGTGGATCCCGCCCCTTCGCCACCGGAGACCCGCTCGACCGGGCCCGCCGCGACCTCGACCTCTTCCTGCTCCAGCACCGCCTGGAACCGGCGCTCGTCCGGAGCGGGCGGCAGGCCATACTGGAGAACGACGGGTGAGGCAACGCCTGCGCCGCGAGTTCTTCGAGGAGCTCTACGACAACTCCGACGACCCCTGGCGGTTCGCCACCAGCGAGTACGAGCGGAACAAGTACGAGCGGACGCTCGGCGCCCTGGGCAACCGCCGGTTCCGCCGGGCGCTGGAGGTCGGGAGCTCTATCGGGGTCTTCACGGCCCTGCTCGCGCCGCGCTGCGACGAGCTCCTGGCCGTGGACACCTCGGAGAGGGCCGTGGAGCTCGCCCGGCGCCGCCTCCGCGCTCTCCCGCAGGTGCGCGTCGAGCGGCGCACGATACCGGAGGAGATGCCGGAGGGACCCTTCGACCTGGTCCTGGCCTCCGAGGTCCTGTACTACTCGCCCCGCGACGCCATGCTCGACACCCTCCGGCGTCTGGAAGGGTCTCTCGCGCCCGGGGGCCTGCTCCTCGCCGTCCACTGGCGCGGGGAGACGGAGACTTACCCCCTGTTGGGCGACGAGGTCCACGAGCTGCTGGCGGCCCACACGCGCCTCACCGGCACGCTCTCCATGACCGAGCCGGAGTACCGGCTGGACCTCTTCAAAGGGGAAGCATGAGCGAGAGGTTAGTCGTAGTCGGAGGAGGCCCCGCGGGGCTCGCGGCCGCCAGGTCATACCGGGAGTCGGGAGGCCGGGGCCGGGTAACGTTGCTCTCCACGGAGAGGCATCCCCCCTACCGCCGCCCCCCGCTGACAAAGGAGTACCTGCGCGGGAAGACCGCGCGGGAGGATCTCCCGCTGCAACAAGCCGCCTGGTTCGGGCAGAACGCGGTGGACCTGCGTCTGGCGGTCGCGGCAACCTCCCTGGACCTGGAACGCCGGGTCGTCGTTACCGGGGAGGGCGAGCTGCCGTACGACGCCTGCGTGCTGGCGACGGGATCCGAGCCCGTCAGACCCCCGGTACCCGGAGCCGACGACCCGGAGGTCCTGGTGATGCGGACCGTGGAGGACTCCACCCGGCTCTCCGGCCAGACTGGGCCCGGCAGCCGGGCCGTGGTCGTGGGATCCGGCTTTATCGGGTGCGAGGCAGCGGCGTCCCTCGCGCTGCGGGGTGCGGAGGTCACGCTGGTAAGCCTGGACGAGCTGCCGCAGGGCAGCCTCCTCGGCCCGGAGGCCGGGGACCGCATACGGGCCTGGCTGGAGAACCGCGGCATCGGCCTCCGGCTGGGCGCGGGCATCACCGGCATAGAGCGCCGGGACGGGGGGTTCGCGGTCGGCCTCGACGGGGGAGAGACCATCTCCACGGAGACCGTCCTGCTCGGGACGGGCGTCGAGGCCCGCACGGGCCTCGCGGAGAGGGCCGGGCTGGAGGTAGACGGCGGCGTCGTGACCGACTCCTCGATGCGGACGGTGGACCCCTCCGTGTTCGCCGCCGGGGACATCGCCTTCGCCTACAACGAGGCCGCGGAAGCCCACATACGGGTCGAGCACTGGGGCGACGCCCTGGAGCACGGCCGCATAGCGGGCAGCGTCCTCGCGGGCGCGGAGGCCCGATGGGAGTCCGCGCCGGGGTTCTGGTCCACCATCGGGGACCGGACGCTCAAGTACACCGCCTGGAGCGGCGGCTGGGACGAGGCCCGATTCTTAGAGCACGAACCCGGCGGACCGGACGGTCCGTTTACCGTCTGGTACGGTCGCGAGGGCGTCTGTGTCGGTGTTCTGACACATAATTACGACGAGGACTACGAGAGAGGCGGGGAGCTGATAAAAGCCGGGGCTCCCGTGCCCGGTTGAGCCTCTCACCGCCAGACCCGGCGCTCCGGGCGTCGGTCGTAGTACCCGCCCGGGACGAGGAGGCCCTGATCGGGGCCTGCCTCCGGGCGCTCGCGGCCCAGCACCACCTTCCTCCGGAGGAGTACGAGGTGCTCCTCGTGCTCGACCGGTGTACAGACGGGACCGAGGACCGGGCGCGGGAGGTGTCCCGCGAGCATCCGGGTCTCAGGCTGAGCCTCCTGTACGGTCCCGGCCGGGGTGCCGGTCACGCGCGGCGGATGGGCATGGAGGAGGCGTGCTCGAGGCTCATCTCCCTCGGGCGTGCCGGGGGTTTGATCTCCTCTACCGACGCCGATACGGTCGTGGCCCCGGACTGGCTCTGGCGCCAGCTCGAGGCCTCGGAGCGCGGGGCCCGGGCCATCGGCGGCCGGATAGAGCTCGCCGACGGCGGCGCTTCTCTACCCGCGGACGTCGAGCGCTGGCACCGGGAGCAGGGCCGGGCGCGGCACCTGGAGATCCTGTCCGGCAACGGAGGAGATACCTCCCGGACCGAGCACTGGCAGTTCAGCGGGGCCTCCCTCTCTCTCACCGCCGAGACCTACAGGGAGATCGGGGGCCTCGAGCCCCGGGAAGCCCTGGAGGACGAGTACCTCGAACGCGTCCTCCGCCAGCGGAGCATACCCATCGAGCGGCCGCTCGATGTCCGCGTCCGGACCTCTCCCCGGCTGGTAGGCCGCGCCAGCCGGGGTCTCGCCCGCGACCTCGCCCTCGCCTCCTGGGTAGAGCACAATACTTACCACCGCAAAGCCTCGGACGACATGGAGCACCTCCTCTCGGCGAAGGACCAGCCGGTGAGCGTCGTGCTACCGGCTGCCGCGGACGGCGGCGAGCCCCCTGCGCTAGAGGACCTGCTCCGGCTCGAGGAGCGGGGTATCGTGGACGAAGTAATACTGCCGTCCTCCGCCGCGGACGGTACCCGGCATCGCGGGGAGAAAATGGAGACGGACCCCATGCCCGACTTCGGTCCCGTCAGAGGTCCGGGAGACCTCCTGTGGCGCGGGCTCTCTGCCGCCCGCGGCGGTATCGTCGTCTTCCTCGACGGCGAGCTCGAAGGCCTCCGGGAGGCGTCGCTCGGGGCTCTCCTCGAGCCCTTGTTCGCCCAGCAGGAGCTGCAGATGGTCAAGGGATTCCACGCAGGGTCCGGTACGGAGGGAGGCTCCGGGGAGCTGACGGAGCTCGTCGGGAGACCCCTGATCAACCTCCACGCCCCGGAGCTCGCGGGCTTCGTAGACCCCCTGTCGAGGAACCTCGCCGCCCGCCGTCCGCTGCTGGCGGCCCTGCCCTTCCCCGTGGGAACGGGCGTCCACGCGAGCCTCCTCCTAGACGCCTTCCGGCTACACGGCACCCGCGCCCTGGCTCAGGCCGCTTTCGAGTCCCACGCACCGGCGGCGGAGCCCGACCCGGAGGAGGCTTACTCCGTGATGGCGGCCATCTCCTCCCGCACCATGTCCGACGAGTACAGGGAGGGCTACGCCCCGGGGGCCCTGGTACTGCCGAGTCCCGGTGGCGGTAGACCGGGCTTCGAGTCCCGCCGCGTGGCCCTGGAGGAGCGGCCCGCGCTGGCCTCGCTCGAGCCGCAGACCGGCAGCGGGGACCACCCCACCCCCGTGACCCGAGGGTAGACCCGGCACCGGTTCCGGTACGAGCGGCGGGCCTCAGCCGTAGGCGGCCCCGACCAGCGCGGGCAGCATCTCCCCGGCCGGGCCGCGCAGGACGTGGCTCGCGTGCGGGGTGAGCGGGGTCTCCTCGGGGTTTACCTCCACTACGGGGGTGCCGGAGTACAGGGCCTCGTAGGGCACCGAGGCCGCCGGTTGCACGAGCGAGGAGGTCCCGACGGAGAGGAAGAGGTCGCACTCCCGGGCCGCCGAGAACGCCAGGTCTATCTCCCCCGGCGGCAACGGCTCCCCGAACCAGACCACGTCCGGCCGCAGGAACGCCCCGCAGCCCGGGCACCGCGGCGGCTTCCCGTCGAGGCCCCGAGGGTCCACGGCGGTCCGCTCTTCCGAGCACACCGTGCGCGAGATGCTCCCGTGGAGCTCGGCGACCTGCCGGCTCCCGGCCCGGCGGTGCAGCCCGTCTACGTTCTGGGTAGCGAGCGTGAAGCCGGGTGCCCGCCGCTCTATCTCGACCAGGGCCTCGTGTCCGGCGTTCGGCTCCGCCCTTCCGACGAGCTCCCGCCGCCACTCGTACCATTCCCACACGAGCCGGGGGTCGCGGGCGAAGGCCTCAGGTGTCGCGAGGTCCTGCGGCTCGTAGCGCTCCCAGAGGCCCGTCTGCGCATCCCGGAAGGTCGGCACCCCGCTCTCGGCGGAGATGCCCGCGCCCGTCATTACCGCGACGAGCCGCGCTCCGGCGAGCGCCGCCGCGAGCTCCCGCGGTACCGGGGAGCCCACCCCTATCCGGCCACCGCCCTAAGGAGCTCCTCCGGCCCGCCGGAGACCCGTACCTCCCGCTCCTCGCCGGATGACATGTCCCGGAGCCGGCAGGTGCCGTCCCGGAGCTCGTCCTCCCCCATCACCGCGGTAAACGCCGCTCCGGCGCGGTCGGCCTGCTTGAACTGGCCCTTCGCGCTCCGGTTGGCGTAGTCCAGGTCGCACGGGACGCCCTCCGCTCGCAGGGCGCTCGCCAACCGGAGCGCCGGGATGCGGGCCTCGGGCGTGATGGTCACGAAGAAGACGCCGATGCCCGGTCCCCGCTCGGGCGGTTCGGCCGCGAGCAGGACGCGCTCTATGCCCGTCCCGAAGCCCATCCCCGGCAGGTCCGGGCCGCCGAGGTCCGAGATCAGGCTATTGTACCGCCCCCCGCCGCCCACGGCGTCCTGCGACCCGAGGACCCCGCTCTTGGCCTCGAAGATCGTGGAGGTGTAGTAGTCGAACCCCCGAACGAGCCGCTCGTCCACCTCGTAGGGTATGCCGAGCGCCTCCAGCCCCTCGCGGACCGCCGCGAAGTCCG
>JACCZN010000237.1 GCA_013695915.1 Rubrobacter sp. | reverse complement strand
CCCGACCAGACGCCCGCCCTCCACGACCGGCAGGTGACGGATCCCGTGTTCCCGGCAGGCGGCCAGGGCCCGGGCCGCGCTCGCCTCCGGGTCCAGCGTGACGACCTCACGAGTCATGGCGTCTCGTACTCGCAGCAATTGCCCGTCCTTCCCGTTAGACGTTCTCCTTCTCCGGGAACGCGCCCGGATCTCCGGGAGCGTATCACCGGACCGGGGCCTCCGCCAGAGGCCGCGCCACCGGCCCGCGAAGGGTGTGCCGTACCCCGAAGGATGGTAAGCTCGCCCCTCCGGTAGAACAGAGAAGGAGGAGCGCGATGCGTGCCTGGCAGGTAAGGGAGCTCGGTGACCCGGGAGAGGCTCTGGAGCTGGTGGAGACCGAGCCGCCGGAGCCAGGGCCGGGCGAGGTGGTGGTCGAGGTCGAGGCCGCGGCCCTGAACTTCTTCGACATCCTGCTGTGCCGCGGGGAGTACCAGGAGAAGCCCGAGCTACCCTTCACGCCGGGCGCCGAGGTCTCCGGCACCGTCCGGGGCGCGGGGACCGATGCCATCGTGGAGGAGGGCCAGAGGGTGCTCGCCACCCCGCCGCTCCCGAGGGGTGGTCTGGCCGGTGCTGTCGCGGTACCCGAGGCGGCCGTCTTCCCCATACCGGACTCCATGCCGTTCGACTCAGCGGCGGCCCTCCACATCACCTACCAGACGGCGCACTTCGCCCTCCATCGCCGGGCGGGCCTGCGGGAGGGCGAGACCGTCCTGGTACACGCGGGCGCCGGGGGCGTGGGCTCCGCGGCGATACAGCTCGCCCGGACCGCCGGAGCCCGGGTCATAGCCACGGCGGGCGGCAAGGAGAAGGTCGAGGTCTGCAAGGACCTCGGCGCAGATCTCGTCGTCGACTACCGGGAAGAGGACTTTATCGGGGCGGTCAAGGAGTCCACGGGTGGCCGGGGTGCGGACGTGGTCTTCGACCCCGTCGGCGGCGACGTATTCGACGCCTCCCGCCGGTGCGTCGCCTTCGAGGGCCGCATAGTCGTCATCGGCTTCGCGGGCGGCAGGATAGCCGAAGCCCCCACCAACCACGCCCTGGTAAAGAACTACTCCGTGATGGGCCTCCACTGGGGCCTCTACAACAAGATGATGCCCGAGCTCCCCCGCGAGGTACACGGCGAGCTCGTCCGGCTCTACGAAGCCGGAGAGATAGAACCCCTGATCTACCATTCCTTCCCCTTCGAGGAGGTGCCCGACGCCCTGGGTCTCCTCGGCGGCCGCGGGACCTACGGCAAGCTCACCACCCGGCCGTGGTCCTAGAGCCCCGCAGCGCACCGCGACGGGCGTCCACTTGACCGTAGCATACAATTCGTTAAACTTCCGCCGTATGCTTACCGGCTCCAAAGCCGGGGACAACTAGACAAGGGGGGAAGCATGCGAAGGTTGAGGTTGTTCGTTCTGGGTTTATCGGGGGTCCTGGCATTCCTTGCCGTGAGCTTCTTTGTGGAGTTCTCGCCCGGCATGGAAGAGGCGCAGGCCCAGCAGACGGTCCAGCAGGAGGAGCAGCGGTTTCTGGAGTTGATCAACGGCTACCGCCAGGCTAACGGGCTGGCCCCGCTCTACCTCTCGGAGACGCTCTCGCGGGCCTCGGACCGTCACTCCGAGGACATGGGAACCTTCGGGTTCTTCTCTCACACCACGCAGGCCAGCAACTACTACGCCGCGGGATCGGGGCACGTTCAGCGCATCGTGCAGGAAGGTTACTTCTCCAATACCTACTCGGCCGAGAACATAGCCTACGGCTACCACTCCGCGGAGACCGTCTTCGAGGCCTGGCGGCTCTCCCCGGGACACAACGTAAACATGCTAAGCCCGAACTATCGCGCCATAGGCATAGGCCTCGCATACTCGCCCACCGGCGTCCCGTACTGGACCACGAACTTCGGCGGCGTATAGCCATATAGCGATAGACCGAGGTCCGCCCTCTTCGGGAGAGGGCGGAGCCGGGCCTCTACAGACCGGCCTGGTAGAGGTACTGTAGCTCGGGCGAGGGGTCGAGCCCGGCTGCGCGGAGCGCCTCCAGGGCCTCGGGTGGCCGAGGGACCAGCCGGGCCTGGAGGGAAGAGAGTAGCCCCTGGCGCGGCTCGTACCGGAAGACCTCCGCCTCTTCGAGGTCGGCGAGCTCCCGGGAGGCCCGGGCGGCGTCTTCGAGGTTGCCGAGCTCGTCCACCAGGCCTATCTCTTCCGCCTGGGATCCCGTGTAGGTCCTGCCGTCCCCGATCTCCCGGACCCGCTCCTCGGGGAGGTCCCGGCCCTCGGCTATCACGCCGACGAACTGGTCGTAGGAGTCCTCGATCTGGCTCTGCAGGATCTCGCGCTCCTCGTCTGTCAGCTCGTCGGCCGGGGAGGCGAGGTCCTTGAACTCGCCGCTCGTGAGCGGGTCGTAGTCGATACCGAAGTCGTCCAGGGCCTCCTCGAAGTTGGTGTAGGGGAAGACGACGCCTATCGAGCCGGTCATGGTGGAGCGGTTGGCGAGTATCCTGTCGGCCGGGGCGGAGATGTAGTACCCGCCGGAGGCGGCGGTGGAGCCCATCGAGACCACGAGGGGCTTCTCGTTCTCCTCCATGAACCGGACTACCTCCTGGTGCATGACGTCGCTGGGGACCACGCCGCCACCCGGGGAGTCGACCTCCAGGATCACGGCCCGCACGGAGTCGTCGTCCGCGGCCTGATCCAGTTGCGCCCGGAGGGCCTCGGGGCTCGCCGTCTGGTCGCCGAGCAGGCCGCCCTCTCCCGCGGCGATGGCCCCGACAACGGGTACCACGGCTATCCGGTCCGCCCCCTCACCGGAGACGTAGACCTCTTCCCAGCTCGCCCGCTCGGCGCTGCTACCCGCGGTGTCGCCGTTCCCGCCCGCACTGACGGCCACCACGAGCACCACCAGACCGACCGTGAGCACGAACAGGACGCCGAGCACCAGTATTACCCACAGCCAGGGGCTGCGTCCCCTGCCGCGGGTCTCCCCACCGTGTGCCTCAGAAGCTTCGGATGCCACTATACCTACCTCTTTCCCGGGAGCAGCCTCCCGCGTTCTCCGCTTGCAGCTCTGTTTAGAAGGTCCCCGTCATCCTGCCGCTCCGCCTATCAGGGCTGCCACGGCGACCAGCAACACCAGGAGAAGGAGCGGTATACCGATAGCGGCGGCGCACGAGATGGCGCAGGAACCGCCGGACTGCCCGAAGCTGATCTGCCGCGCCACCCCCGCGCCCACCACTACGAGCGCCACGTGCCAGACCAGGGCGGCTATGTAGAGCAGGAAGCTCAGGAGGCCGATGATCACGGTCCCCGCGCCGGCCGAGGAGGGGTCCCCGCCCTCCAGCAGTACCTGTACACCGGTGAGCGGCAGTTGCACGAGGCCCAGGACCACGAACGGTATACAGGCCGCCCCGATGGCCCCGAGCATCCGGGCGAGCGAGCCCTCGCCGCCGAAGAACCGCGTCACGAGTTGCATCACCAGCGAGAGCACCAGCCAGTAGAAGAACGGGAAGATAGCGGTCAAGAAGACCCAGACCACCTGTAAGGTGACCAGTAGCCCCTCGAGGGCCTCGGGACCTATCTCCTCCGGGAGCGTGCCGGGCGGCAGGTCCTCGAGGGCGCCCCCTCCTCCCTGGCCGAGGAGTATCGCAACGCCCGCGGAGACCAGCCCGATGACCGCCCACAGGGCGACCACGATGAACCCCGGCACCGAGCTCCCCTGCCCGGTGACGCCCCGCATCCCCTCGATGGGGCTCCGTAAGACCCGTAGAGCTTCCAAGCTAGCCCGTCCCTTCCGCCAAGTGACTCGTACCTCCGGCCCCCGGGCCGAGGCTACAGCACCCCGTCACCCGGTCCACTCCCGGTACACGCGCTCGATGCTCGTCGCCCGCCGGGCCTCCACGTCTATCTCCACCAGGGCGGCGTCCAGCCCGATGGTCCCGTCTGCGGGCCCGCCCTCGAGCGGGGCGTCCTCCAGGAAAACGTCCATGAACCGCGCGCGGTCCATGCCGATGATGCCCGCGGGGCCGCCGACCATCCCCACGTCCGTGAGGTATGCCGTCCCGCCGGGCAGTACCCGGGCGTCGGCGGTCGGGACGTGGGTGTGGGTCCCGATCACGGCCTGCGCCCGGCCTTCCAGATAGTAGCCCATCGCCTGCTTCTCGCTGGTGGCCTCCGCGTGTACGTCCACGAGCACCACCTCGGCCCCGGACTCCGCCAGGTAGTCCAGCGTGAGGTCGGCCCCCTCGAAGGGCGAGCCGCGGAGCTCCTGCATAAAGACCTGACCCTGCACGTTGGCGACCCCGACACGCACGCCACCGGCCTCGAACGTGCCCCAGCTGCGGCCCGGCACCTCTCCGAGGTTCTCCGGCCTCGCCACCCGGCGCTCGCGGGCCAGGTACTCTCCGGCGCCCGCCTGGTCGAAGGCGTGGTCCCCGAGGGTCAGGAAGTCAGCCACGGAGAGCAGCCGGGCGCCGGTCTCTGCGGTTATGCCGCGGCCACCGGCCGAATTCTCGCCGTTGGCTATAACGGCGTCCAGCCCGAGCTCGCCGCGCAGCCGGGGGACGAGCTCCGCGACCGCCTCGCAGCCCCTCTCCCCCACGACGTCTCCTATGAACAGCAGGCGCAGCGCTACCGGTCTCCCGCGCAGAGTTCGGGCACCGGCCCTAGGCCTTCTGCAGGTAGCAGAGCACGCTCGCCGGGTCGCTGTCCTCCATGCTCCTCACGACGTAGCCGCTCGGTTCTTCCGGATCGGCCACGCTAAAGACCATGCCCTGGATCCCGCCCGGATCCATCTGCCGACCGTCCTCTGCGACGACCTTCAGCCCGAGCTCTCTTATCTGCCCGTGCGTCAGGTGGTCCCGGCCGAAGTACTGGCCGAGCAACTCTCTACCTTCTCCCGCCACGCCTCTCCCTTCTCGGTTCTTACGGGACCCTCGAACTCTACCATTCCACGCGGCGTGCCGGACCGGTCCACGGGGCACCCGCGGGCCGCCTAGTAGAACTCGTAGAGTACCTCCCGGTTCTCCTCCGGGTCGGGAACAAGGACCTGCCGGTCGTCCGGCAGGGTAGTAGGCTCTCCCCCGAGCTGGACGGTCTCCATGCGGCCGTCCTCCCCGTGGCGCATGAGCGCGTGACCCAGGGAGACCATCTCACCGAAGCTCAGGTCGGTCTCGGCGTTCTCGCTCGCCGCCCGGGAGATCTCGGGCAGCTTGCGCAGGGAGTCCCACTGGAGCGCCTCCTCCCGCAGGGCGTAGAGGACCTGCTGCTGGCGCTCTATACGCCCCAGGTCACTCCCCGGCGCGTCCCGGAACCTCGTGTAGAGCAACGCCTGCCGGCCGTCGAGCCTCTGACGGCCCTCCTCGACCTTCAGGCCGGGCGGTATGTCCTCCTCTTCGAGCTCCACCTCCACGCCGCCCATGGCGTCCACCAGGTCCTCGAAGCCCTGGAAGTCCACGACCGCGTGGTGCTCTATCTCGAGGTTCGTGAGGTCCTCCACGACCTCTACCGTCTGAGGGACGCCGCCGCGCGCGTACACGCTGTTGATGCGGTCTTCTACCCCCGGCTCCACCTCCAGGTACAGGTCGCGCGGTATGGAGAGCAGCCGGACCTCGCCCGTCTCCCGGTCCAGTTGAGCGACCATTATGGCGTCGGTGCGGATACCCTCGTCGTCGTCCTCGTCTACCTCTTCCATCCGCCGGTCGAGCCCCAGGAGCAGCACGTTGAGCCGCTCCTCCGAGGCTACCGCCTCCTCCTGCGCAGCCTCTTCGGTGGTGGCTCCGGAGGG
>JACCZN010000221.1 GCA_013695915.1 Rubrobacter sp. | reverse complement strand
AGACGGTGCTGACCGGCTCCTCGAGCCACTCGTAGTCCTCGGCCGGGATCTCGTAGGCCTCGTAGAAGGTGTCGCCCGCCACGGTCTCTAGCGCCTCGCCCTCTATCTCCAGGTATCGGACGTCGTTCGTGGTTGCCTGCAGCTGGTCCACGCTGGAGGCCGGGGAGCCGAGTATGGCGAAGGCGGCGTCGAGGTTGCCGTCCTGCATCCGGCCGCTGGCGTCGCCGAAGTCCTCTTCAAGGGCGTCGTAGTCGCCCTCTTCGAGGCCGTAGGCGGCCAGTATCTGCTGGGCGGCGTCCTGCGTTGCGCTTCCCGGAGGGCCTATCGCGATGCTCGCGCCTTCCAGGTCCTCTATGGACTCGATGCCGGTGGCCTCGCGCGTGAAGACGTGCATGATCTCCGGGTAGATCTGGGTCATGAACCCGAAGTTCTCTATCTGCTGCCCCTCGAACTCACCGGCGCCCTCCAGCGCCTCCTCGGCCGTGCCGTTCACCGTCATGCCGAGCTGCATGTCACCCCGCCCGATGTTCGCGAGGTTCTCGACCGAAGCGCCGGACTCTACCGAGCTTACGTTGAAGCCCTCGACCTCGACGTTGTCCGATAACACCGTCGCCATCTCCCCGCCGAGCGGGAAGTACGTGCCTCCCGTGCTGCCCGTGCCGAGCCGCAGGTCGGTCATGAAGTCCTCTTCCTGCTCACCGCCCCCGCCACCGCCCCCGGTGCCCCCGCAAGCGAGCAGCCCCAGTGCGAGCAGTACCGACATGCCTGCCGCTAGCAGTAACTTGATCCTCAAGACGCCTCCTCCTGTTACGATAACCTACATCAATAGTAACTGTTCCTATAAAACCTTGCACCCCGCTTCCTACGGACCGGTCCGGCGAGGCTTCATCCCTGTAAAGCTGATTCTAGCCTTGGGGGTTAGTCCCGGTCAATCGCCGGGCGGGTGAGTTTGCGCCGGGGCAAGCGGGGATAATGCTGTACGTCCGGCCAACGGCCCGGGACACCGGGCCTACAACCGGCTTGCTCCCGCTTTCCGGGACAGAGTAAGATTGCACAGGGAGGTAGTACGGGGGCGGGGTACGGTTACCGGCTGCGTCCCTGGTGACCGGCACGGGGTGGCGGACCGCTAGAGGGAGAGGGCTGGAGCTTGGCAGAGCAGACGAACGGGACCGTCGGGTACGAGCTGGAAGAGGGGATCGCCAGGATCCAGCTCGACCGGCCCCACCGGTTGAACGCGGTGATACCAGATCTGGTAGAGGACCTGTGCGGCGCGCTGGACCGGGCACGGAGGGACGGGGTAGGAGCGGTGGTGCTGGCCGGGAGGGGAAGGGCCTTCTGCTCGGGGGCCGACCTCAAGCACGAGGAGCCGCCCGTGGGGGAGGCCGAGGAGCGGCGGCGGCTGCAGCGGGTGCAGGACGTGAGCCGCAAGATCCGGCAGTCCCCCCACCCGGTAGTCGCCGCCGTTCACGGGTACGCCCTGGGGGCCGGGTGCGAGTTCGCCCTGTGCAGCGACCTCGTCGTGGCGGCGCGGGACGCGACCTTCGGATTCCCGGAGGTCGAGGTGGGCCGGAGCGTGACGGGTGGTATCTCCCACGTGCTCCCGGCCGCCGTCGGGCTCGTGCGGGCCAAGGAGCTACTACTGCTCGGGGAGAGGTTCGGGGCTGAGGAGGCCCGGCGGCTGGGCCTCGTGAACCGGGTCGTGGAGCCCGAGGAGCTCGAGGAGGCGGCCCTGAACCTCGCCCGGAAGCTGCGCGACCGGCCGCGGGCCGCCGTCTCCCGGGCCAAGTTCGCCGTGGACCGCGGGGCCCAGTCCGATATCGGGACCGCCTACGAGGTGGAGGTGGACTATGCCCTGGCCGCCAGGGTCTCGGGGGACGCCGGGAGAGGCAACGCGGCGTTCCGGCGGGACGCGGAGAAGGAGCGCGGGTAGCCGTGATCCGGAAGCCGGAAGGCGACGTTTCGGAGCTGGGGCTCCACGAAGTCCCGGACGTGGCTACCCTCTCCACCCGGGCCGCCGCCCGGTGGCCGGAGAAGATTGGTCTGGTGTTCGATGAGGCGGGAGAGCGGCTGACCTACGCGGAGATCGAGCGCCGTTCTGCGGAGATGTCTGGTGTGCTTCGGGGTCTGGGCGTGGGCTTCGGGGACCGGGTCTGCGTGATGCTGCGCAACCGGGCGGGGTTCCCTCTGGTCTGGCTCGCCCTCGCCCGGATCGGCGCGGTGCTGGTGCCGGTAAACGTGTTCTACAAGGAGCTGGACGCCCGCTACATCCTGGAGCACTCCGGCGCGAAGGTCGTGGTCACCTCCGGGGAGTTCGTGCCGCTCCTGGAAGTGGTCCGCGAATCCCTGGAGAGCCTCGAGCACGTGCTGTCGGTGGATGGCCCGGCGGAAGAGGACGTGGCGGACCTCGGCACGCTGCTCACGTCCTCCGGCGAAGCGCCTCCGGCCTCCGTGTACCCGGAGGACCTCCTGAGCATCCAGTACACGTCGGGCACCACGGGGCACCCGAAGGGCTGCATGCTGACCCACAGCTTCTGGACGCACAAGGTGCGCAAGCACGTCGCGCAGCCGGACCCCGAGCTCGGCGAGGGAGACACGCTCCTGACCGCCCAGCCCTTCCACTACATAGACCCGCAGTGGAACTTCCTGGTCTCCCTGGCCTCCGGGGCTCCGCTCGTGGTGCTCGACCGGTTCCACCCCTCGACGTTCTGGGAGAAGGCGCGGGAGTACGGCGTCTCGTTCTTCTTCTGCATCGGGGCCATGCCGACCCTGATGCTCAAGATGCCGCCCTCCGAGAGGGACCGGGACCACCGCGTGCGCCACATCATCTGCTCCGGCATACCGCCCGGGCTGCACCGGGAGCTGGAGGAGCGGTGGGGCGCGCCGTGGCACGAGTGGTTCGGGATGACCGAGACCGGCGGCGACGTTTCGGTCAAGCCTGGAGAGCACGACGCGCTGGTCGGTACGGGGTGCATAGGACGGCCGCACTCGACCCGCGAGGCCCGCATCGTGGACGACGAGGACCGCCCCGTACCACGCGGCACGGTCGGCGAGCTCGTGCTGCGGGGCCCCGGGATGATGGACGGCTACTACAAGAACCCGGAGGCGAGCCGCGAGGCCTTCCGCTACGGATGGTTCCACACCGAGGACCAGGCCCGGATGGACGAAGAGGGCCGTATATTCTACTCCGGCCGGAAGAAGGGCAGGATCCGGCGCAGCGGCGAGAACATCTCCGCCGAGGAGGTCGAGGCCGCCATCGAGAGCCACCCCGGAGTGCAGTCCGCCGCCTGTGTGGCCGTGCCCGACGAGCTACGGGGGGAAGAGATCAAAGCCTACGTGGTGCTCCAGTCCACGGAGACGCCCGAGTCGGTAGACCCCGCAACTCTGGCCGGTCACGGCGCCGAGAGACTGGCCTACTTCAAGGTCCCCCGCTACTGGGAGTACCGCGACGAGCTGCCCCGCACACCCTCCGAAAGAGTAGCGCGCCACGCGCTGCGCGACGAGAAGCCGGACCTGAGGGTCGGCTCCTACGACCGCTCCGAGGAGATATGGAGGTAAGGCCGGGGGAGAGCTGTTGGACTCAGCCGTCCGCCGTGTACCGGCGGTAGGTGGCGAGCATGGCTTCTATGCCGACGGGCAGGGCGTCCTCGTCGATGTTGAAGCGAGGGTGGTGGTGAGGGTAGGTGGTGCCCTTCTCCTCATTGCCCGCGCCCACGAAGAAGAAGCAGCCCGGCACTTCCCGGAGGTAGTAGGCGAAGTCCTCGCCGCCCATGATCGGCTCCCTCTCGACCAGCTCGTAGCG
>JACCZN010000186.1 GCA_013695915.1 Rubrobacter sp. | reverse complement strand
CGGGCGGAGGTTCTCGGACAGTTAATGCGGAGGCGCAGCCGTATAGGTAAGCGGTTTTTGGGGCCGCTTTTGCGGAGGGTCTTCGCCGGGGGTGGATCAGGGGTGGTCAGATGTGGCAGACGAGAGGGTAGGACTCCACCCACGACCAGCAGACGTTGCCAATGCAGCTATCCGCGATGCGGGAGCGGGCGGGGCGCAGGGGCTGGCGGTGGCGCAGGAGGTCGAGCTGCATCTCGGGCTCCAGAGAGGTCTCCGTGTCTGACGGTATGGGTGGCTGGTCCTCGCCCGGGCCCTGCTAGGCGAAGAGCCCGGAGGATAGTAGCGGTCCCGCTGCAAACACGACGGGCGCCAACCACGCGGCCCGCGCCTCCCGGCTCACGAGGTACCACACGCGATAATGTCATAGAATTATCTCTCCTGATACGGGACGGTCCTACGAGGGAACGGAGAGGATCCTTGGACGAGTACAGCGCTGCTTCGCCCGGCTTCGCCGCAACCGTCGTAGACCGCGGCGGCGTACCCGTGGTCGAGGTGCGGGGGGAGCTAGATCTGCAGTCGGCCCCGCAGCTCTGGGAGAAGTTGTCGGAGGCCTCCGGTCGGACCGGGGAGCCTCCGCACGTGGTGGCGGACCTCGGCGAGGTAACGTTCATGGACTCCTCCGGCCTCGGCGTCCTCATCGGGCACCGCAACAAGCTCAAGGAGGCCGGCGGCGACCTCTGGCTCTCCACCGGCAAAGAAGATGCCGTGACGCGCGTGATCGAGGTCACCGGCCTCGGAGACTCGTTCCGTACCACCCCCACCGTCCAGCAGGCCGTAACGGAGATAAAAGACCTCCAGGGCTAACCCGGCCGATGATTTACCAACCGGCTCGCTCCTTCCCGCACCGGGACACCTCTCCAGGAACATTCCGTAGCTCCCAAGAGATCGGGGTCCACCGCCTTCTACAAAGAACCTCCGGCCTCGGCGGGCTCCTCCGCACCTGCTCCGACCTCGCGTCGGCCGTCGAGTCCGCCAGCTGGCCCCATCCGCCGGGCTCCCCCGGTTGAGAAGGGTCCCGCAGGGAGCCTCGCCGCCCGCGGATGGAGACTCCCGGAGAAGAGTTGCTAACATCACGTCCTACGCACCGCGTGAACGGTACATTTAGCCGATCGTACGCTATATCCTGCAAGAAAGGTAAGGTCGTGGAGCGACCCAGAGGTCTCAGGTTCGTGACGTACCTCTCCCCGAGCATCCCGAGGTCTTTCTTCGAGGCCGTGGCGGAGCACATGAGCCGGGGCCTCGGAAGGCCCGTCACGCTCTCGGAGGAGACCGCGGTCTCTGGTCCCGCGGGCGGCGAGCCCGAGCCTTTCTCGAACGGCACGGCGGACGTGGGCTTTATGTGCGCGCCCTCCTTTCTGTGGCTGAGCGAGCTGGCCTCCCCGCCGGTGGAGCTGCTCGGGGCGCCCGTCTTCTGGGACGCCCGCAACGGGGGCCGCGCCGTCTACTTCTCGGAGGTCGTGGTCCGCCACGACAGCCCGGCCCGCTCATTCGAGGACCTGCTCGGCTGCTCCTGGGCCTACAACGACGACCGCTCCCTGAGCGGCTACTACAGCCTGCTCGAGAAGCTCTCGGAGTCCGGCGGGCGCGCTGGAGAGCTCCGCCACTCCGGGTCACACCTCGACTCGCTGCGCCTCGTCGCCCGTGGCGCGGTGGATGCTGCGGCCATCGACTCCAACGTCCTCGCGCTGCAACTCGGATCCGAGCCAGACCTCGGGCAAGGGCTGCGCATCCTGGAGTCCTGGGGACCGTACGCCGTGCAGCCCGTAGTGGTCCGGACGAGCCTCGACCGGGAGACCAAAGAGCTTCTGCGCGGGAGCCTTCTCGGGAACGGCGCGGGCCCGGAGATGCCTCCTCTGCTCACCGGCTTCGGGCTGCAGCGGTTCGCCCCCGTGGTCCCGGAAGACTACGCCGCAGAGCGCCGGACCCTTGCGGGCCTGACGGGACGCGCCCCTGCCGTAGAGGGCGGCTCCTGAGAGAACAACGTTTCCTCGCTCTGGAGGACCGTGGAAAGCTGCCGAACCTGGATTCGAACCAGGACTAAGTGATTCAGAGTCT
>JACCZN010000144.1 GCA_013695915.1 Rubrobacter sp. | reverse complement strand
GGGCAACCGCCGGAGTCGCTTGCAACGCTGGTGCTGGCTCTTGCGAGATACTCATGCTCATCGGCCATAAGCATTACAACTGAGCCGTTTCGGGTCAAGTACCGTAGCACCCGCTAACTGAATACGGGTAAAGTTCCTACAAACTTAATCCCGACAAATTCAGTCAGGATTTAAGCAGATGGCTCTGGCTCGTCAAGTCGTTCGGGGGTCAGACCCGGGAGGCGGCGGCGAAGAAGGCGGCTCCGCGGGTCTCCAGGGGGTCGGGCCTGAAGCCAGAGTCTTCCAGGAGCCTCTGTACCTCGTCCGGGGCGAAGAAGCTGACGCCGCCGGTGGAGAGCGCGCGCTGGAGCAGGCGCCCGCGCCGCGTGCGGGCCTGGAGGATGCCCATGATCACGAGCCGGGAGCCGGGTGCGAGGACCCTGTGAGTCTCCCGCAGGGCGAGGCCGGGGTCGCCGAGCTCGTTCAGGGTGCCGCCGCAGACGGCCCCGGAGAAGGAGCCGTCCATGAAGGGGAGACGTTTGATGTCCGCCCGGGCGAAGGAGGGGGAGGAGCCGAGCCTGCGGGCCCGGCGGGCGGCCTCCTTGAGCATCGAGGGGGATATATCCACGCCTACCACGTCTCCCCGGCCGCCGAGTCTCCGGGCCATGGTGCGGGTGTAGAGCCCGGCGGAGCACCCGAGGTCCAGGAAGCGGCCCCCGCGGTCGAGGCCGACGAGCGCCGAGACGAGGTCTATCTCGCGGTCGTTCGGGAACCTCTCGCCGGTCAGGAGGTTCAGAGAACGGACGCGCCACAGGGGTTCGTAGAGGCGGCTGGCCCCTGGGAGGTAGTTGGTGAGGTTGGCTATGTTGTCTGCTCCGAGGCCGTGGTCCAGGAGGTCCAGGTAGCCGTTCTCTATGTGGTAGGTCTCCCCGGCGCGGGAGCGGGCCCTGCCGCGCCGGATCCTGCCGTCCTCCTCGGTGCCGTCGAAGAAGACCAGGCCGGGCTCTGCGGAAGGGTCGGGCTGTACGATGGCGAGGAGCTCCCGCCGGAACACCTAGCGCCGTTTCCTCCGGGCCGCCGCCTGGCTCACCCGCGCGTCGAAGCCTCTGGCGGAGTCCATGAAAGCCCCGGAGGCTCCTGGTCCGGAGTAGGGTGTCAGGTTCGGGTAGGTGCCCTCGTGGAAGACCAGAGGACCCCTGCGAGTGTCGCCCAGGTGCACGGCCACGACCCGCCCGAGGAAGAGGTCGTGGTCGCCGCCGGGGTAGACCGACTCGAGCTCGCACTCTATCGCCGCCAGAGCCCCGGCGGCGAGCGGTGCCCCGGTCCGGCCTTCGCCGCCCCCGAGGGACTTTACGGCCGGCAGGCCGCTCGACCGTTCGGGGGAGGCGAACAGGCGCGAGAGGCCCTCCTGATCGGCCGAGAGGAGGCTCACGGCGAAGTAGCCCTCCTCCCGGATGCGGGGGTGGATCCGGGCCTCCTGGTGGACGCTCACGAGAAAGAGCAGCGGGTCCAGGGAGACCGAGATCACGGCGTTCGCCGTCATGCCTTCCACCCGCTCGCCGGTGCCGCTCGTGACCACGGTGACGCCGGTCGGAAACAGGGTCATGGCGCTCCGCAGGGCGCCCGGCTCGGCCTCCCGAGTCTCCCAGCCGTGCGCCGAACTCTCCACGTTCTCACCGTCCTCGGCCGGCATCTCTTCCTCTCCGGTTGAGACCTGCTGCATAGCTTCCGGAGGCTACTACGCCCGGGGTCCCTCTACAAGGACGGGGTTAACGCGGGTCCGCCGTTCCGGAGGTCGGCGGGCCACCAGCGCTCCACGGTCTCCCGGTCGGAGCCGTACCACCGTCCCCTGTGATGGTCGTGGTAGAGGCCGTCCACGACCACGCTCTCGCCCCCGGCCAGCCGGGTGGACTCCACGGGGATCACCCCGTCGCCCGGTACCCGCTCCTCTCCCCCGAAGAACCCGTACCTCTTGCGCGCGACGAGCGGGCTCTCCGGGTCCGCGCCGTCCACGGCGTTCCCGGCAACGGAGACGTACCGGAGGCCCGTGGCGGCGTGCGGAGTTTCGGGAAAGAGCCTGTTCGCCTCGGTGATGGGGGAGAGCGCCGCCCGGTCCACCACCCGGTGGGGAGAGGCCAGGGTTACGAGGTGGGAGACCCGGCGGTGGCCCGAGTAGCGGCGGCCCCGGTAGGCCTCCTCTCCGCCGAGGTAGACCCGCGCCGCCACGCCGCCCGCAGAGTGGGCGACGAGGACGGCTTTCTCCGAGGGGCCGCCGGAGAGGGCGCGCTCCACGGTAGACTGTATCCTGGAGAGCAGGCGATGGTAGCCGCGGAGGCGGCCCAGGAGCCAGTCTGAAGGTGTGATCTCTACGACGTGGGTCTCGGAGCCGGTGATCTCCCCGAGGACCCGGGCGAGCCCCCGGTAGTCCCGGCTCTTGGAGAAGTGGCCACCGACTATTACTATCGGGCCGGGTGCCATGCGCCGAGTATATAATGCCGGGCGCCGCCCGGACCGGAAGCTAGCCAGCCTCCTCGCTGCGCTGGAACAGCGTGATCTCACCCTCCTCGCCGAGGTCTACCTCTACGAGCTCGTAGTCCCGCTGGAACTCTGGGGATCCAGCCAGCTGCCGGTCGCTGAGGAAGTAGGGGGAGGTCTCACCGACCCGGTACGCGGGCTTTATACCGTAGAAGATTATGTAATCCGGCTCCCGGGAGAGCACGTAATCCGCGTCCCCGACCTGGTGGCCGGGCGGCGCTTCGGGGTCCTCTTCTCCGTTGCGGGCGATGTGGGCGTCGTTGAGGCCGAGCATGTCCAGGACTCGGGTCTCCGAGTAGTAGCCCATAGCGCCGACCGCGTTCGCCGCCACCAGAGCGTCGGGGTCCTGGGAGTCCAGCCAGCCGGCGACTGAGCTCCGGTAGGCGGTCCAGCCGATGGTGTCTTCCTTGCGCTGCTCCTCGACTTCCAGGTGCTCCGGGAGCTCCGTGTCGACGACGTACGCCACGGCCAGCGCGCAGAGGCTTACCGTAGCGAGGTTGACGAGCCACCGGAAGCCGGTGAGGTCCGAGACCGCCCGGGCGAGCAGCGCCACGCCCGGCACCAGCAGCACGTAGGCCACGGGCAGTATGGGCAGGAAGAACCGGTGCAGGGGCATGTAGTCGCCGCCGACCTGTACCACGTAGAACGTCCAGAGGGGCACGAGCGAGAGCGCGGCCACGTTGCGCGCCAGCGCGTCCCGGCCCAGCACGGCGCCGGCCAGGGCGAAGACCCAGGCCCCGTGGAACCACAGGTCCGCCGCCGCCGCCTCGAAGTACGGCAGCCCCCAGTCCTCCACGACGGCAGCCTCCCCGGCCTTGGCGAAGAACGTGTTCGGCACGGGAGAGCCATAGTAGTAGAGCCGCCACAGGGTGACACCGCCCAGGATGAGGAGGCCCGGCAGGGCGCTCGCTAGCGTCCTCCGCAACCGTCCCCCGCCGGGCCGCAGAAGGGCCGCTGCGGCGCCGAGCCCCAGGACCAGCGCCCCCTCCGGCCGCGTCAGGGCCGCCGCCCCCAGCACCAGGCTCGCCAGCGCGTACCGCCGCAGGGAGCCGGAGTGGCTCAACAGGTAGAGACCACCGGTAACGAGGAGCGCGAAGAGCGTTACCTCCAGGCCCGAGGAGGAGTAGAACGCGAAGCCGGGGGCCAGGGTCAGGAGCAGGGGGGCTGCCAGCGCGGTATACGCGGCGGCCCCGCTGGAGAAGCCGTTCGCGGCCAGCTCTTTCTGGCACCAGCGGTAGGCGACCGCCAGGGTCAGCACGCCGCAGATGGTCCCGAGGACCGGCGCCACGGTGGTGAGCGATAGACCGCTCGCCCAGGAGCCCGCGGCCACGGCCAGCGTCCACAGGAGGTTGGTGATGCCCTCCACCGGCTCGCCACCGGGGTTGAAGACGAGGCCGTCGCCGTTCAGGAGGTTCCGGGCGTAGCGGAGCGAGATGTAGGCGTCCTCGTTGACCGTGCCCACGTGGTAGGCGCGGAGGCAGAAGAGCGCCACCACGGCACCGAGGCCCGCGAGAGCGCCGGCGTGGCGGCCGCCCTTCTCGGGTCCTCCGCGCGGCAACTCTCCCGTTTCGGGCGTCCGCGCGCTCTTTTTCTTCGCGGTCCACTCCACCAGGGTCTCCTAGCTAGAACCTCTCCCGGTTTCCGGCCGCCCCTCGGCCTCTACGGGGACCATCAACCCTCCAGTTTATTACCCTCTACGCCCGCCGGAGTCATCGCTACTGCCGGACGGCCGTGGGGAGAAGGGTATAGGCCCGGGGCTCGGGCAGCGAGCCCGGCGGGTCCGGCGCTACCGGAGGCCCCGCACCCCGGCCCTCCACCGCCCTCGGTAGGAGATGGCCTTCCGGAGCGTCTCGTCCCCGAGGGGCACCCCCTGCCCACCGTAGCGTCCCCGGAGCTCGGCCGAGAGCGCGGCGGCTACCTGCCCCACCTCTACCGGACCGCCGGTCCCCGTCAGGTCGCCGACCCCGCCGGGCCGGAAGGGGAGGCCGAGAGCCCCGTAGAACCGCTCCAGGGCGAGCCTCACCTCCCCGGTGCCGGAGACCAGTATCAGGGCCTCCATCCGGGCGGCCCGGCGCGTGACCCGCTGGGCGAGCCCCGCGACCTTTATCCCCCAGGGACCTCCGGAGCGTACGGAGTAGGCCCCCGGACAGAACTCCCGCTCGACCTCGCCGGCCTCGGCCTCCACGCCGAGCCTGCGCAGAGCCGAGACCACCACCTCCGCGCCCGTCCCGTAGCGTTCGTAGAGCCCGTGGCGCAGGTCCCGCACGGGGAAGGTCAGCGAGAAGGAGAGCGAGGCCCGGTTGGCTGCCACGGCCCCGCCGCCGGAGTTCCGGATCAGGACGGGGAACCCGAGCTCCCCGGCGAGCCGGAGACCCTCCGCGAAGCCCGGCAGACGCGTCTCGGGGCGCGTGGCCCCGACGTACCGCGAGGAGCTCCACACGAGCGCCGTGGGACCCCGCTCACCGGCGGCCACCTCTTCCAGCACGGCCTGTTGCAGGCCGAATCCATCTTCCGGGTCCGTAAAGCTCTCGGGGACCAGTATCTCCACGATGCTAAGATAGCAGCTTGGAAGACCCTATGGACACCGAACGAGACCCGGAAGAGAGCCTCCCTTGAAGGTCGCGGCCCTCGCGGGCGGGGTCGGCGGCGCCAGGCTCGCCGCCGGTCTCGAGGACTCGCTGCAGATTGGTGGCGGCGAGCTCTCCGTGGTCGTGAACACCGCCGACGACTTCGACCTCTGGGGACTACGCATCTGCCCGGACCTCGACACCGTGATGTACACCCTCGCCGGCCTCGAGAACCCGGATACCGGCTGGGGACTCGCCGGCGAGACCTTCGCCACGCTCGAGATGCTCGCCTCCTACGGCGAGGACCCGTGGTTCCTGCTCGGCGACCGGGACCTCGCCACGCACCTCTTGAGGGCCGAGAGGCTCTGGGGCGGCGCGGCACTCACGGAGGTGACGGCGGACCTCGCCCGGCGGCTCGGCCTCCGGAGCCAGCTGCTACCGATGTCCGACGAGCCGGTCGGGACCGTGATCCACACTCCCGAAGGCCCGCTGGAGTTCCAGGAGTACTTCGTGCGCCGGGGCCAGCGGGACGCAGTCCTGGCGGTCGAGTTCCGGGGCATCGGGGAAGCCCGTCCGACCGCGGCCGTCCGGGAGGCCGTCTCCGGGGCCGAGGCCGTGGTCCTCTGCCCCTCGAACCCGCTGGTTAGCCTCGGCCCGATCCTGGCCCTCCCCGGCATGCGCGAGCTCCTCTCCGAAGCCTCGGCCCCGAAGGTCGCCGTGAGCCCCATAGTCGGCGGCCGGGCCCTCAAGGGACCGGCGGACAGGATGCTCTACTCCCTGGGCCACGAGGTCTCCGCGACGGGGGTGGCCCGAATCTACGGGGGCCTCGTGGACGGCATGGTCATAGACCGGGCGGATCGGGACGAGCGGCCCGCCATAGAAGACCTCGGGATGGAGGTCCTCGCCACCGACGCCGTGATGCACGGCCCGCCGGACCGGGCCCGGCTCGCGGAGGAGGTCCTGGGGTTCGCCGCCACGCTCGGGAGAGCGGAGGGGGGGCGGGGTTGACGGTCTTTGCCGCCGTGCCGGTCAAGCACCTCCTCGGCACAAAGAGCCGGCTCAAGCCGATACTCGACCCTGCGGGGCGGGCGGGCCTCACCATCTACATGATGCAGCGCGTCCTCACCGTCCTGCGGGAGGCGGGTCTCGCCCCCGAAAACGTCTGCGTCGTGAGCCCGGACCGGCTCGTCCTGGAGACGGTCCGCGAGATGGGCTTCGTGCCGCTCCGCCAGGAGAGCCGGGGCCTGAACCCGGCGCTCGACGAGGCCCGCGAGTGGGCGCTCGCCCGGGGCGCCGCCTCTCTCCTGGTGCTACCGGCGGACCTGCCGCTCCTCGAAGCCGCGGACGTGCGGGCGGTGCTCGGGTCGGAGGGAGAGGTCGTGATCTCACCGAACGGCGACCGCTCCGGGACCAACGCGATCCTCCTGCGGCCCCCGGACGCCGTGCCCTTCCTCTTCGGCTCCGGCAGCTACGAGTCTCACCTCCGGGCGGCCCGCGGGCGCGGCCTCACCGCCGAGACCCGCGAGGTCCCGAACCTCGCCTTCGACCTGGATACGGCCGAGGACGTCTCGCGCCTCGACCGGGAGCAGCCGTGGCGCGAAAGTTCGCGGCGCGAGAGCCCGTGGGAGAAGCGCGCGTGACGGGGCCCGGCAGTGGCCGGGTGGAGTTGCTGCCCGTCGAGGGCGTGCCCGAGGTACGCCCTGGCGACGACCTGGCGGACCTCCTCGTGGGAGCCGCCGGCGACGGGATCTCGGAGGGCGACGTGCTGGTCGTGACGCACAAGGTCGTGAGCAAGGCGGAGGGGCGCATACTGGACCTCCGCGAGGTAGAGCCCTCGCCCTTCGCGAAGAGCTTCGCCACCGAGCACGGCAAGGACCCCCGCCAGATAGAGGTGGTCCTCCGGGAGAGCCGCCGGGTAGTGCGGATGGACCGGGGCATCATCATCTCCGAGACGCACCACGGCTTCGTCTGCGCCAACGCCGGGGTCGACGCCTCCAACGTCCCCGGCGACCGCGTCTGCCTCCTGCCGCTCGACCCGGACGCCTCCGCCGCCCGCATCCGGGACTCCCTGCGTACCCGCCTCGGGCTGGACCTGGCCGTCGTGGTCTCCGACTCGTTCGGCCGGGCCTGGAGAACCGGCATCACCAACGTCGCCCTCGGTGTCGCCGGTATGGAGCCCCTCGACGACTACCGGGGGGAGCTCGACCCCCACGGGTACCCCCTCACCGCCAGCGTCCTCGCCACCGCCGACGAGCTCGCCTCCGCCTCCGAGCTCGTCGCCGGGAAGACCTCCGGGGTGCCCGCCGTTATAATACGTAACTACCCGTACCAGAGGGGCCCCGGGACCGGACAACAGCTCCTCATGGAGCCCGGCCGAGACCTCTTCCGGTAGAAATTTACGGAATATTTACGAAATCCGACAAAAATTATCGGGTTTGGCGTTGACGTAACGCGGAGTGTTGCTTAGCATCGGTTGCGTGAACTTCGACGTTGCAAAGAGAGCCGGTATCGTCCCCGGGGGAGTCGTCTCCCCGGCCCGGGTTCGATGTATCCGTTGTTTCTAGTCTCCAGGCCGTCCGGGTAACGCTTCTTTCCGGACTAACCAACCATTCGAGAAGGCTTTCATCTCTTTCCCGGGAAGGGGTAAGAATTGTCCAGAGCGTCGAGAGCGGAGTGCATGGAACAGGTGCCGATGGTGGGCGGGGTCTCCCTGTCGCCCGAGTGCCTGGAAGGCATCTCCGCGCGGGAGATCCTGGAGCGGGCTGTCGCGGAGTACGGCGACCGGCTCGCGTTGTCGGTCTCGTTCGGCGGGGCCGAGGGTATGGTGTTGCTCGACATGCTGAGCCGCGTCACGGACGAGGTACGCGTCCTCACCATCGACACCGGCTTCCTGTTCCGGGAGACCGTGGAGTTCCGGGAGGAGGTCGAGCGGCGCTACCGGTTGCCGGTCGAGGTCTTGCGGCCGGCGCTCTCCGTCGAGGAGCAGGTCCGGCGGTACGGGGAGGGTCTGCGCGGCTGCCAGCCGGACATCTGCTGCCAGATCCGTAAGGTAGAGCCCTTCGAGCGGGCCATGCAGGACTACGACGCCTGGATGACCGGCATCCGGAGGGAGCAGACGCCGACCCGGTCGCGGATCCCGATCTTCTCCTGGGGAGAGCGTTTCGGGGCGGCCAAGGTCTCGCCACTCGCCGCCTGGACGGCGGAGGACGTGGACGAGTACGTGCGGGAGAACGATGTGCCGCTGAACCCGCTGCTCTCCATGGGCTACAAGAGCATCGGCTGCGAGCCCCAGACGCGGCCCGTAGGCGAGGGGGAGGACCCGAGAGCGGGCCGCTGGTCCGGGAGCGAGAAGACCGAGTGCGGGCTGCACTGGGCAGGAGGAAGGTCGTAACGTGCAGTTCCTAAGAGAGAACAAGAGCCTCAACCGCGTCGAGAACATAAAGCTCGAGCGCCACCCGCTGGAGGTGCGGCAGGCGATCATCGACACCTACTCCAAAGAGGGCGTCGAGTCCATGAACGCCGTCCCCGGCGAGGTCGAGCGCCTGAAGTGGGCCGGCATCTACCCGCAGAAGCAGGGCGGGAACGCCTTCATGATGCGGATAAAGGTGCCCGGCGGGGTGCTCTCCGCCGGGCAGGCGCAGGTGATAGGCCGGATCTCGGCGGACTTCGCCGAGGGACCGGAGCCGAACCCCGTCTTCGGCAACAACTTCCTGGATATAACGACCCGCCAGGACATACAGCTCCACTGGATCAAGATGGAGGACATACCCGAGATCTGGCGCCGCCTCGAAGAGGCCGGGATGACGACCGTGCAGGCCTGCGGCGACTCCGCGAGGAACGTGCTCTCCTGCCCCGTCTCCGGGCTCGACCACGAGGAGGTCGTAGACGCCTACCCCGTGGCCCAGGCAATAAGCGACTTCTTTACCGGCAACCGGGAGTACGCCAACCTGCCCCGGAAGTTCAAGATGAGCGTCACCGGCTGCCTCGAGGACTGCGGGCAGGCCGAGATCAACGACATCGGCCTCCTCCCGGCCCGTTTAGAGGATGGCTCCATCGGGTTCAACCTGCGGGTCGGCGGTGGCCTCTCGGACGGCCCCCGCATGGCCTCGGACATAGACGTCTCCATCCGGCCCGAGGAGGCCGTGGAGCTCACCCGGGCCATCGCCCAGGTCTTCGGCGAGCTCGGCGACCGCGACAACCGTTGGACCTCCCGGATGCGCTACCTCGTGCAGGAGCTGGGTCCGGAAGAGTTCCGTCACCAGCTCCAACAGCGTGCGAGCTTCGAGCTTCGGCACGCCGGAGAGGACCTCACCGAGCACTACCGCGGCGACCACGTCGGCGTTCACGAGCAGAATGACGGCGACTACTACGTCGGCCTGAACGTCACCGTCGGCCGGATGAGCGGCGCGGACTTCGTAGAGGCCGGGCGGCTCGCCGAGGAGTACGGCGGCGACGTCCGGCTCGCCACCGACCAGAACCTGGTCGTCACGGGCATCTCCGCCGAACGGCTCGACGAGTTCCTCGCGGAGCCCCTCCTGGAGCGGCACTCGCCGAACCCCGGTGCCTTTGAGCGCGGGGCCGTGGCGTGCACCGGCAACGAGTTCTGCCGCTTCGCGATAGTCGAGACCAAGGCGCGGGCCGTGGAGTGGGCCAGGCACATGGACGAGAACGCCGGAGACGTGGGGCAGGAGGCCGTGAGGATGCACTTCTCCGGCTGCTCGGCCTCTTGCGCGCAGCCCCAGATCGGGGACATCGGCTTCCGCGGCGAGACCGCGAAGACCGAGGACGCGATAGTCGAGGGCGTGGACATCGGTCTCGGCGGTTCGCTCGGCGGGGACGCGGCGTTTATCGACTGGGTCGAGGGCGCGAAACCCGTGGACGACGTGCCGGGCGCTCTGACGGCGCTGGTCGAGCGTTTCAAGGAGGAGCGGCGCGAAGGCGAGCGGTTCCACGAATGGTCCCGCCGCATCCCGAACAAGGAGCTCCGGGGGACCATCCGGAGCGTGGGCAGGAACAGGGGGCGTGGCTGATGGCCGGCTTCGATATCCGGGACATGATGAGCGACGTGGACGAGGCGCCGGGGAAGGTCTGGTTCTGGGACCTCGAGACGGCCGTGATAGACGCCGACCGGTGCGTGCAGTGCGGGGTCTGCGTTGCGGCTTGCCCGACGGACTCCATCGGGATCGGCGAGGACGACCTGCCGACGCTGGTAAAGATGTGCACCGGCTGCTCTCTGTGCTGGGACTTCTGCCCCCGCGGCGGCCTGCAGTACGAGGCCACCTGGAAGATACAGGGCAACGCCGAGGCCCGCACGGTAGAGGGCATCGGTCACGTAAACGAGAGCCACACCGCCCGGGTGGACCCCATGATAGAGGGGGCGCAGGACGGCGGGGTGGTGAGCGCCCTGATCATCGCTCTCCTGGAGAACGACGAGATCGACGGCGCCCTGCTCGCCCGCGAGAGCGCGACGGAGCCGTGGAAGGGCGAGGCTTTCCTGGCGACCACCCCCAAGGAGGTCCGGGAGTGCGCCGGTAGCTTCTACAACCAGACGCTGGCCCTCGGGCACGTGGACTTCAAGGACCACGACCTGCCGCCGAACCCCCGTATAGTCGTGGTGGGCACCCCGTGCGAGATAGAGGGCATAAAGGCCATGCAGGCGCGGCCCTGGACCTGGGGCTCGTCGCAGGTGGAGGCGATTACGCTCACCATCGCGCTCCTGTGCACCAAGAGCTTCAACTACGAGAAGCTGATGCTGGAGGAGATCCGGGACAAGCGGGACGTGGACCTCAACAGCGTCGGCCGGGTGGACATCATCCGCGGGAAGCTGATCGTGCAGGACCACGAGGGGGAGTCCATCTTCGAGGAGCCCATCCGGGACTTCCACGGCGCGGCCTTGAAGGGCTGCGACGAGTGCGCGGACTTCATGGGCCACGCGGCGGACATCTCCGTCGGGAGCGTCGGCAGCGCGGACGGTTACTCGAGCGTCCTGATCCGGAGCGAGGAGGGCCTCGCCGCTTTCGAGCACGTCCGCGGGAAGCTCGAGACGCGGGAGCTTGACAAGCCGGAGGCATTGGATAAGCTGGACAGCCTGGATAAAAAGATCGCGTTCAAGAGCCTGAAGAGGTCCTTCGACCCCGACGCTCCTCTCTTTATCGACTACGAGGAGCACCTCGAGAACTACGAGGGCACGGACCGGGCTCCTGTGCAGCACGAAGCGGTGAGGTACTAATTGGCAGAGCAGAGCATAGAGTTGGACCTGCCCGGGGAGCCCTCCGAGCTGCGGGCGGAGACCCGCGCGCTCGTCGAGGAGTCGCCCGCAGACGGGCTCCGGCTGATAGAGGAGGGCAGCTTCCTCGCCGAGCCCCTCTGGGAGGAGTGGAGCGGGGACCTACGGGAGGCCGGCATGGAGTACGAGCGGTTCCTCGGCGTGGTCCGGGGCTACGCCGGTGAGGCGAGGCTCTGGGTGGTCGGCGAGCGTCCGTGGGAGCACTGCGTCTCCGGGCTCGCCGGGCGGGTGGTCCGCCGCCTGCCGCAGCCGTCTCGTAACGAGTCCTGTCTCGTAGGATCGGAGGTTCGCGGGTGAAGCAGCGGATGGATCACGCCACGATAGCCCCGCACGGCGGCGAGCTGGTAGACCGGCGGGTCCCGGAGGCTGAGCGTGCCGGGCTGCTGGAGAAGGCCCGGGAACTGAAGAAGGTCGTGATCGGCCCGCGGACGCTCTCGGACCTGGAGATGATCTCCACGGGCGTCTTCTCGCCGCTCAAGGGCTTCATGGTGCGGGAGGACTACGAGTCCGTCGTGGATACGATGCGCCTCGCCAACGGCCTCGTGTGGAGCATGCCCATCACCCTCTCCGTCACGAGCGAGGAGGCGGACGGCATCTCCGAAGGCGGGGAGATCTCCCTGGCCGACGGCGGTGGCCGCATCGTGGCGACCCTGCTCGTCGAGGACCGCTACACCTACGACCGGGAGCGTGAGGCCCGGCAGGTCTACCGTACGGAGGACCGGGAGCACCCCGGCGTTGCGAACCTCTACCAGCAGGGGGACGTCCTGCTCGGCGGCGAGGTGACGCTCCTGGAGCCGGAGCCCAACGCGCGGCCGTTCCCCGGCTACTACTACGAGCCGTCCGGGCTGCGGGCGCTCTTCGCGGAGAAGGGCTGGAAGCGCGTGGTCGGCTTCCAGACGCGCAACCCCGTCCACCGGGCGCACGAGTACATCCAGAAGAGCGCGCTGGAGATAGTTGACGGCCTGCTCTTGAACCCGCTCGTCGGGGAGACCAAGTCCGACGACATCTCGGCGGCGGTCAGGATGAAGTCCTACGAGACCATCTTGGAGCTGTACTACCCGCTGGAGCGGACGACGCTCGCCGTCTTCCCGGCGGCGATGCGCTACGCCGGCCCGCGGGAGGCCGTCTTCCACGCCCTGTGCCGCAAGAACTACGGCTGCACGCACTTTATCGTGGGGCGGGACCACGCGGGTGTGGGCAGCTACTACGGCACCTACGAGGCGCAGGAGATCTTCGAGGAGTTCTCCGAGGACGACCTCGGCATCACGCCGCTCTTCTACGAGCACGCCTTCTACTGCAAGCGCACGCAGCAGATGGCTACCTCGAAGACCTCGCCGAGCACTTCCCCCGAGGAGCGCGTCTTCTTCTCCGGCACCCGGGTCCGGGAGATGCTCGCGAACGGCGAGTACCCTCCGGCGGAGTTCAGCCGTCCGGAGGTCATAGAGGTCCTCATAAACGGGCTCCGGGACGAGGAGAAGACCGTCAAGCAGCCCAGGACCTAGAGCAAACCAGCAGTACCGCAAACAGACGGAAGGAGATTGGCATGGACAATGGAACGAGGCCCGGCCGCGGGTTTACTTTGTGGTTTACCGGCCTCTCGGGCGCGGGCAAGACCACCATCACGGACATAGTCGAGAAGGAGCTCCGGGACGGGAGCGTACCCGTGGAGGTACTCGACGGTGACATCGTGCGCACCAACCTCTCCAAGGGGCTCGGCTTCTCCAGGGAGGACCGGGACACGAACGTACTCAGGATTGGGTTCGTGGCGGACCTCCTGACCCGCAACGGGGTCGGGGTGATCGTCTCGGCGATCTCGCCGTACAAGGAGGTCCGGGACCAGGTGCGCCGCAACATCGGGGACTTCGTGGAGGTCTTCGTGGACTGCCCGGTCGAGGTCTGCGCCGAGCGGGACGTCAAGGGGCTCTACGCTAGGGCGTACGCCGGGGAGATCAAGGAGTTCACCGGCGTCTCCGACCCCTACGAGCCGCCGGTCTCCCCGGAGCTCACGCTCAAGACCGACGAGGAGTCGCCGGAGGAGAGCGCCCGCCGGGTCCTCGACACGCTCGTCGAGCTCGGTTATCTCGACATGGCGGAGGAGTATAACCGCGCGTGATCGACGCGGGGCCCGTCCTCTTCAGCTTGCTGGTCGGGTTCCTCGTAGGCCTGACTGGCGTGGGGGGCGCGGCCCTCATGACCCCGTTCCTGATCGTGGGGATGGGTGTACCGGCTCCGACCGCCATCGGCACCGACCTGGTCTTCGCCACGGTCACCAAGATAGTCGCCTCTTTCCAGCACTACCTCCAGCGTTCGATGAACCTGGAGGTAGCTCTCTTTCTGGGGTTCGGGAGCCTCCCGGCGAGCCTCATGGGCGTGCAGACGCTGGAGTGGATCAAGAACGCCTACGACCCGGCGATGGTGGACTCCATCATGGTCACCATTATCTCCTGCGTCCTGCTCCTGGTCGGTGCTTCCCTGATCTTCCGCCTCCTGATGCCGAACCGGGGCACCCAGTTCCACGAGCGCGGCTGGGACGGCAAGTCCAGGATGAGCCGCAAGCGCAGGCTGTATACGGTCCTCTTCGGGGCCATCGGGGGGTACCTGGTCGGGCTCACCTCTATCGGCTCCGGGAGCATCATGGCGATCATCCTGCTCATGCTGTACCCGATGAACGCCGCGGCCATCGTGGGTACGGACATCATCCACGCCACGGTCCTCTCGCTGGTGACCGGTGTCGCCCACATAGCGAGCGGGAACGTGGACTTCGGCCTCGCGGGCACGCTGCTCCTCGGGAGCATCCCCGGTGTGCTGCTCGGTAGCTGGGTCTCCCCCTGGGTCCCGGACCGCCCCCTCAAGATATTGCTGGCCTGCATGGTCACCTTTGTCGGCCTCCGGCTGCTATTCTCCTGAGCCCCTCGTGATCGGGGACCCGTAACCGGAGGCCGGCCCATCCCGGAGAAACCCCCGTCCGTACCCCGAACTCGCCGGTCTACCGGAGGATATGAGATTAGAATGCCGGGGCCCGGCTGTGCCGCAGCCGGAGTCATCGCACACTACCAGGGAGGCAGCAGAGAGACATGGACGCAGCGACGATCGCCCAGATAGCTTCTTCAGCCACCAACGTACTGCTCGTACTGGTCTTCGGTGTCGGCTACTACTACATCTACCGGGTCAGCCAGAAGTCCCTGGAGGAGATGCGCCAGGACCGCGTCTCCGGCGGCCGTCCCCAGGTGATAATCGAGGCGGACTACCGGCGGCTGCCCGAGATAGACCTCGTCGTGCGCAACGTGGGCGGCGGCCCCGCAAAGGACATAGAGTTCGACTTCTCCTCGACCATAAAGAGCTCGACCGGCTTCGTGCTCTCGGACCTGTTCTACCTGAAGAACGGCATGGACTTCCTGGGGCCGGGAGGTGAGATCCGGTGTCTGTGGGACGACCTCGAGTCGCTCGAGGGGGTCATGAAAGAGGAGGGCCTCCTCGACGGCATCCGGGTCACCGCCCGCTACCAGGACCTCTCCGGCTCCTACTTCGAGAATAGCTGGAAGATGAACCCCCTGCTCTACGAGGGCATCCGCAACGCCGACCGCAAGGACATGGAGGACCTCGTGCTGGCCGTGGAGAAGCTCTCCCCCGAGGAGGCGGAGCCGGACGGGCAACGCTCCGAGAGCAGCGAGGAGTACGAGCAGGCCGAGGAGGAGAGCGAGAGCTCCTACGGGGAATCCACCAATGAATCCCGCAACTAACCCCGTGCGGGGAGACGAGGCCCGTGGCTGACACCCTCACCCCGGAGGCGACGGCCTTTCTCGTGCGGCAGCGGGTCGCCCGGCTCGCGACCGCCGACGGCTCCGGCAACCCGCACGCCATACCGGTCTGCTTCGCCTGCCCGCGCGGTGCCGGGTCCCTCTATATAGCCCTGGACGAGAAGCCCAAAGGGGTGGATCCGAGGAGGCTCAAGAGGGTCCGGAACATGCTGGAGAACCCCCGGGTGGCGCTCGTGGCGGACCGGTACGCCGAGGACTGGAGCCTCCTGGCCTACGTGCTGGTGCGCGGACGGGCGGAGCTGCTGGAACCCGGCGGCGAGGAGCACCGGGCCGCCGTGAGGCTGCTGCGGGGCAAGTATCACCAGTACGAGCGGATGGCTATAGAGGAGAACCCCGTGATCTCCATCCGCCCCGAACGCGCCGTCTCCTGGGGCGCGCTGGAGGAGGCTTCAGAGGATAGCCCGGAGGCGCTCGACGCCGTCCTCGGGCGACGCTCCGTCCGGCGTTACCTCGACCGCGAGGTCCCGGAGGAGATCGTGGACCGGGTCCTCGACGCCGCGCGCTGGGCACCCTCGCCCCACGGACGGCAGCCGTGGCGGTTCGCCGTCCTCACGAGCCCCGAGTCCAGAGAGCGGCTCTCCGACGCGATGGG
>JACCZN010000139.1 GCA_013695915.1 Rubrobacter sp. | reverse complement strand
GCCGTGGCGAGCTCCCGCGCCACAAGCGCGGCGCGGGTTTTCGATACTACGCCCCGGAGCTGACCGAGTGGCTGCTCTCCGGTTGACCGCAGTTGGCCGCTACACCGGCCCACTCATGCCCACCTATAGCGGTAACTGCTCAAGAACAGCCGAAAGAGGGGGTGCGGAGAAAACCCATAGGTAAGCCGATTCCACGGGCATTTCGTAGTGGGCGATGCTGGGATCGAACCAGCGACCCCCTCCTTGTAAGGGAGGTGCTCTACCGCTGAGCTAATCGCCCCGGCCTTGTCGAGTGCCCCCAACGGGATTCGAACCCGTGCCGCCGCCTTGAAAGGGCGGTGTCCTCGGCCTCTAGACGATGGGGGCCTCTATGTGTGACCCACGGCTTCTGGGCCTGTGAGCCAGGTAGGGATCGAACCTACGACACGAGGATTAAAAGTCCCCTGCTCTGCCACTGAGCTACTGGCCCGATACCATCCGGAGTTTACCAAATCGCTCCGGGTTTGGGACCCGAAGGGGTCCAGCTACGGCGAGCTACCGGCGCGCCCGGACTCCTTTGCTCTGCGGGTGAAGTAGAGTGCCCCGGCCAGGGCGAGTATGAGCGCCGTGAGGACGCCGAGCTCTATGAGGAGGCTATCGAACTCCGGGGTGCCGAGGCTCTGCTCTATATCTGCGGTGACGGCCAGGACGCGCCGGACTACGGCTATGAGACCGATGAGCAGGAACGGCTCGGCGACTATGTCCTTCTCGCGGATGATGGTGCCTATGGTGCTCAGGAGCTCGGTGAAGATGAAGATCAGGAGCACCCGGTCCAGTATCTCCAGGGAGGTGTCCAGCGGTCCAACCTCCCCGATCTCCACGACGATGCTCGCGGTGGAGAAGAAGAGCAGGCCGATGGTCCCAAGGAGAAAGACCGCCGCGCCGTAGTACACCAACCGCTCGGCCAGCTCGATGTAGCCTCTGAGCCTGTCCCCTCTCTCCCGGTGCTCCGGCATCTGCGGTCATCCTTTCAGTGTAGGAAGTGCCGACGCCCGGTCAACACCATGGCAACTCTTTTCCGCCCGGCGGCCTCTACTACCTCCGCATCCCGCTTTGAGCCGCCAGGTTGGATGATAGCCGACACCCCGGCCTCCGCCAGTGAATCCACACCGTCTGCGAACGGGAAGAAGGCGTCGCTCGCCGCCACTGCCCCACGAGCCCGCTCCCCGGCCTTCTGCACGGCGATGCCCGCCGCCTCCACCCGGCTCATCTGACCCGCTCCGACACCGACGGTCGCCCCGTCTCTCGCGAGCACTATGGCGTTGCTCTTGACGCCCTTGGCGACCTTCCAGGCGAAGAGCAGGTCCTCCATCTGACCCTCCGAGGGCTCGCCGGAGACGGTCTCGTAGCCCGCGGCGTCCTCCACCCGGTCGGTCTCCTGCAGGAGGAGGCCGCCGGTCACGTGCCTGGCGGAGAGGGCGGGCCTCGCGAGCGTCCCGGCCTGCAGGATCGCCACGTTCGTTCTGGCGGCGAAGACCTCCCGGGCTTCCGGGGTGAAACCCGGGGCGAGGAGCACCTCGGTAAAGACCTTCGAGATCTCACCCGCAAGATCCCCGCCGACCGGACGGTTCAGGGCTACTATCCCTCCGAAGGCCGAGGTCGGGTCGCTCGCCAGCGCCCCGGCGTACGCTTTCCCGATGTCTCCGGCGACCGCCGCCCCGCACGGGTTGGCGTGCTTGACGATCACGGCCGCAGGTCTCCCGGTCTCATCGAGGTCTGCGAGGACCGAGCGGGCGGCGTCCACGTCGTGGAGGTTGTTGAAGGAGAGGTCCTTGCCCGCGAGCTTCTGGACGTCCGAGAGAAGGTGCCGCTCGCCCGCGGCGGCGTAGTAGGCCGCGCCCTGGTGCGGGTTCTCCCCGTAGCGGAGCGGCAGCTCCTTCTCGTAGACGGCGAGCCGCCGCTCCGGGAAGATCTCCTCCCCCTCGACCCGCCCGGCGAGCCAGCCGGAGATCGCAGCGTCGTAGAGGGTGGTCCGGCGGAACGCGGCGAGCGCCAGCCTCCGGCGCGACACTTCCGATACGGGGCCTTCGGCGACCTCGGCGAGCACCTCTTCGTAGAACTCGGGTCCGGGCACGACGGTCACCGAGCGGAAATTCTTGGCCGCCGCGCGGAGCATCGCGGGGCCGCCGACGTCTATCTGCTCTATGGCATCCTTCTCGTCCAGGTCCGGGTTCTCCGCGAGGGTCCTCTCGAACGGATAGAGGTTCACGCAGACGAGGTCTACCGGCCCTATCCCGTGCCCGGCGAGCTCCATGACCTGATCCGGGTCCTCCAGGTCGGCCAGTATGCCGCCGTGGACCTTCGGGTGGAGCGTCTTTACCCGGCCGCCGAGTATCTCGGGATGGCCGGTGACCTCCTCCACGGGGATGACCTCTACGCCGGAAGACGATATCTCCCGGGCCGTTCCACCGGTCGAGATGACCTCGAACCCGAGCTCAGAGAGCCTCCGGGCAAAGTCTACGACCCCCGTCTTGTCCGAGACCGAGACCAGCGCCCGGCGCTTCATCGTGCTCATGCCCTCCCCCAGAAGTAGTCCGCGACGGCATCCACGAGCAGCCGGTGCTCGACCGGGTGCAGCCGCTCCAAAAGGTCATCTCTCGTATCGTCCAGCCAGACCGGCACCTTCTCCTGCACGATGACCGGCCCAGCATCCACCTCCTCGGTCACATAATGGACCGTCACCCCCGTCTCCCCCACTCCGGCCTCCAGCGCCCGCCCCACGGCGTGCAGCCCCTTGAACTCCGGCAGGAGCGAGGGATGCACGTTTATGACCGCCGGGAACCGCGAGAGGAACGCCGCAGAGAGCAGCCTCAGGTACCCTGCACCGACCACGAGCCCGACCCCGTACCCGGCGATGCGGTCCGCGAGCTCCCGGTCGTACTCCTCCCTCGTCACGAAACCTCCCGGGTCCAGGTGCTCGACCGGGACCCCGGCCCGGCGCGCCCGCACGAAGGCGTGGGCGTCCTCGCGGTCCCCGGCGACCACCGCCACCTCCTCCGGGTAGGCGTCCAGCAGCGCCTGCGCGTTGGTGCCGCCGCCGGAGGCCAGGATGGCGAACCGCGACCCCTCCGGCAGCCGCTCAGGCAAACTCTACTCCCTCGCCCCGCACGACCGCCCCGATCCGCCACGCCGCGCATCCAGACTCCTCTATCACCCCGAGCGCCCGTCCGGCCTCCCCCTCGGGCACCACGGCGCAGAAGCCGACCCCGAGGTTGAAGACCCGGCGCATCTCGTCCTCGGGCACCTCCCCGAGCGACCGGACGAGCCCGAAGACCGGCGGCTCCTCCCACGAGCCCGTGCGGAGCCGCGCACCGAGCCCGGAGCTACCCAGGGCGCGCGGCAGGTTACCCGGCAGACCGCCGCCCGTTATGTGCGCCATCCCGCGCACCTCGACGGACTCCCGCAGGGCGGCTACCTCCCGCACGTAGGCCCGGTGGGGCTCCAGGTACGCCTCTCCCACG
>JACCZN010000138.1 GCA_013695915.1 Rubrobacter sp. | reverse complement strand
TAGGAAAGTCCTTCTTCAAGCGGATCCCGGTAGCCAAGAGCCGATCCGAACCCCAATTCTTGCCGCTTTTCGGTTCGATCAGTCGTAGTATCCTACGCCGCTGCCTACTAATCTACCGGCGCTCTAGAGCGGTTTGTAGAAGGGGCGATCTTCTACAAACCGCGCCAGAGGAATGAGAAGCCGGCGCCGTAGGAGGGGGAAGGAGGCGCCGGCCGGATGATAACGGTAACTCTAACGGGGCAGCTACCGAGGTACATCGTACATTTGAGCTATCTTTTTCTAGCTTTTTCTGTCCAGGTTCCCGGATATACCTTTGAGCCCTCTATCGACGGTGTGGAGTGTGGCTCCCCGATCACGGTCCTGCGGGGCGCCGGGGCCGTCGCCGGACCGGCTGCTCTAGCTTCCACTAACGCCCGGCTCGCGGTTCCCCGAGGACCGAGACGCCCTCCAGCCTCTCGACCGGCTGCGCCCAGTAGGCGGCGTGGCGGGGATGGCTTCTCCGTTGTTTGCCGGGTGCTCGATCATGATCCGCTCCTGCGTAGCGTTTAGCCGCGGAAGGGAAGACAGCACGTAACCGCCTCCCCTTCCGCGCGTCTCTCAGACGGCGGGCTGGACGGGAGGGGTGAGCTCTGGAGATGCGGCCTCCGCCCGGCGCTCCGAGTACAGCGAGTAGCCGACCCAGATCAGGGCCACGTCCAGCAGTATCGTCACACCGGAGAACGGCGCGAAGGCGACCAGCGCGCCGAGCGTGAGGGCCACGGCGGCTATACGCGGGAAGACCCGCGCCCTGAACGTCGCTATCCCGAACAACGCCAGCCCGGCGGGGAAGGACATGAATGTCAGCATGAACCCTATCCCCAGCGGCCCCGCCGGTTCACCGTCGAGGAAGGCGGGGGCCTCTGTCGCCGCGCTCGGCGCGACGAAGGTGAAGGTCCAGAACGCGCCTACCACCAGCGCCATGCTCACGAAAGCGGCGAGGAACCCGACGAGCCCGAGGATTCCCGCCTCTTCGGCCTGGCGGGCGTAGATGCCGACCAGTCCGAGCAGGATCAGAACCCCGCCGGCCATGAACAGCACGGACATGACGGTCCACGTGTTTGTCGCGGCCTGTTCGCTGAACCTCTCGGGGCCGAGGCTGAAAACCTCCTGCACCAGACCCCAGCCGTCGGCGATCAGGAGCAGCGCGCCGCCCAGAATAGCGGCGAGCCCTCCCCACCGGATGTACTTCGATGTCATCTTCGATTCCTCCTTTCACCAGAACGTCTCCACGCGAAGTCCGTGCTCCCGTTCGTAAGTCTCTCCCTTCGCTCGCAGGGTCTCTTTTCCGCAAAGCTCTCAGTTCACGATCTCTCGAGTGTCGGGTCTGCCTCCGCCGGCGCGGGGAAGCCGGGCAGCGTTCGCCCGAATAGCCTGCCGTCGAAGGCGAAAGGCTCGTTGCGTAGCGCGTCCAAGTAGTAGTGAATCGCCTCCCGGGGCAGGCTTCCACCGTGCATAGGGTGGATCCAGGACGGAGCAAGCTCCTCGATGCGGTCCACCACCTTCAAGACCGGCCACTCGGCGGCGAAGATGCCGACCTCCCGGGACATCTCGCACGCCTCTTTGCCCAAGTTCTCCCGCACGATGGGAGGCTGATCTCCCGGCTGCGCGAAGAGGTCTGCCGGGAAGAGGCTCCCGGTATTCTCCTCGAAGACCATCATCGAGTCCCAATGGTGGACATGCGGCGTCTCCATGAAACGTAGCTTATGCTCCCCGAGGTCGACGGTGTCACCGTCGCGGAACCCTCTCACCGGGCCGGAGTAGTCCCAACCCGAGAGGTTGATCATCGCCCCCGCCTCGCCGCACGCCAGCACCGCCTCTGGCGCCTCCTCGACGAAACGGTCCATACCCCCGCACTCGTCGGCCTCGAAGTGCGGGACCACGACGTACGCGAGGCGCTTCGGGTCCATGACCTCGGCGACGGCCCCTCGAACGTCCTCGTACATCGGGAACATGCCAGTGTGGATCAGGGCCGGACACTCGTCGCCGATCAGGAACTGGTTGACGCTGATGCCGAACCCCGGCTCGAACGTGCAGATCCGGTAAATACCTTTCGCCACCTCCTCTATTCGCGCCACGACAGACCTCCCTCGGTCAGGTTCCTTACCAAGATGCTCCTCCAACCCTGCATCCGCGCCAGCGTGCCTTCCATCACGACCGTCCTTTCCCTTGTGCTCGGCACGTACGTCACTTGATTGTGCGACCGCGCGACCGGCCGTCCATCGCGCAGATGGGCTATCTTTCCCTGGCCCAATCGGGCTATCCGCAAGGGAGGGGTGTAGAAGGTGCTCTCGAGAGGGACTCTATCTCTCGAAAAGTAGCTCAAATGTGGGATACGTCTCTGTTCCGGAGCGCTCAGAATAGGCCCTGCCAACGGAGTGATACGGAATCCGGTTGACTACTTCGCGGCTTTTGTAGTTCGGGAGTCGAGAGGTCTGGAGTCGTATTTGTTTTTTCCGACTCCCGACTCCCGAAGCGAGCGGAGCGACGCGCCTCCCGACTCCCGGGCCCACCAGAGATAGCATCATTTACCCGGATTCCGTATGAGAGAGGTATACGCTGATGCGAGTCAAATGTTTCTACGTACTGGTCCCCTTGCTGAGCGTCTCTCTGGCGCTCTTCTCCGGCGGACCTGCCCTGGCGCACACGGGGGTCCTGAGCTCCCAGCCGGAGGATGGGGCCACCCTGGAACGGACTCCGGGGCAGGTGGTGCTCGAGCTCGACGGGCCCGTCGAGGCGCAGTTCAGCCCTCTCGAGGTCTACGATGAGGGGGGCGAGCGCGTGGACCTCGACGACGCCCGTCTGGACCCCGATGACCCCACTGTCCTCATGGTCGGCCTCAGAGAAGGCCTGAGCGGCGGAGAGTACTCCGTCGAGTACCGCTACGCCGGGGTGGACGGACACCCGATCGAGGGCTCTTACGGGTTCAGCGTGAGCAACGCCTCCGCTGCTCCGGACGGGGCCCGGACCGACGCCGAAGTCACCGGGTCGCAGGGTGAACAGGCCCCGGAGGAGCGGCTATCGGACACGGGGGGCTACTCTTCGGCCTTGATCTACGGCGCACTCGGCCTCGGCGCGCTGGCGCTGATGGGCTTGCTCGTGCTGCGGAGGCGTTGACCGGACCGTGAGGTGGAGCCCGGACTTCCGGCGGCCGGTGGCTCTGGTGGTTGCAGGCACCTTGTTTTCGGCCCTGCCGGGCACTGCGTCCGCGGAGGAGGCTCATCCCCCGGGGGCGGCCGGGCAGGGGCTGCTGGCCGCGACGGGCATCGTACACGGCACGGCCCAGGGAGCCTTAGTGCTCCTCGCGGGCCTGGCGGCTTTCGCGGCCGTGGTCTGGCTTCCCGTGAGCCGGTCTTCTGGGACGAGGCCGGACGCCGGCCGGTACTTCACCCGCGGGATGTGGGCCTTGTTCGGAGTGCTGCTCTTCGCCGGTCTGGCGGACCTCTCGCTGTACGCGGTGCGGGTCTCCGGCGAGCCTTTCGGCTTCGCGCTCTTCCGGGAGGCCCTCTTCGAGACGCGGTCGGGTCTTCTGTGGCTGGTTCGTATCGGGCTCGGCTTCGCTGTAGCCGTCGTGATCTCCCGAGCAGCCCGGGAAGGGCGTCCGGCGTACTGGTGGACGGCTACCGGCCTCGGGCTCGTGCTCCTCGCGACCCTGACCCTGCAGAGTCACGCCGCGGCCGTGGGTGGGGCACTGCCTCTGCTCTCCAACTGGCTCCACGTAGTAGCGGCGGCGTTCTGGATGGGAGGACTCGTGGGGTTCCCCTTGCTTCTGCTCGGGCCGCTCCGCAAGGCGTCGGACGGCGGGCGGACGCTGCTGCGCCGGATGGCGGTGCGCCGGTTCTCGGTGGTCGCCACCGTCGCCGTCATGGTGATCGTGGTCACCGGCATCCACGCGACCCTGCTTAACGTCCCCAACGCGGCGGCGCTGGTGGGGACCTCCTACGGGCGGGCCCTTATCATGAAGCTGGGCCTGTTCGTGCTGCTGCTCGCAGCCGGCGGAATAAACTTCGTGGACCGGGGCCGGGGACTGTTCGGCCGCATGGTCGGAGCCGAGCTCGTCCTGGCGGTGGGGATCTTCCTGGCCGCGGGCTTTCTGACGAGCCTGCCGCCAGCCGGTGCCCCGTAGGCTCCAGAACCATAGCCCAATCGTACTAGAACAAGCGGGCTAGAAAACCTTCACTCGTTTGGACGATGTAGTAACCGGGCTTGCTGGATACGATCCGTGTTAACAGTTAGATCGTGTTGCGAAAGGATCGTAAAGATGGAGATTACCCGCCGAGAGATGTTGAAGCTGAGCCTGCTTGGCAGCGCCGCGCTTCTGCTCCCCCTGGAACGCGCGGCCAGGACCGCGATAACCCGCCCGCTGAGGCAGTTGCCCAGGCCGTTCCAGGCGGAGTTTGCTCTGCCCCAGGTCCTCCAGCCTGTACGCAGGACCGCGACCACCGACTTCTACCGGGTAACGGCGAGACAGGCCGAAGCCGATATCTTGCCGGGTCTCCGGACACCGATCTGGGGCTACAATGGCCTGTTCCCGGGGCCTACCATAAAGGCGCGACGCGGACGGAAGGTAGTGGTCAACCATGCCAACCGGTTGCCCGTGTCCACCTCGGTCCACACCCACGGCGCGTACGTGGACGGCGACTCCGACGGCCACCCCAACGACCTGATCCAGCCGGGCAAGTCCAAGACCTACTACTTCGGCAACGACCAGACGGCCCGTACGCAGTGGTACCACGACCACGCGATGCACACTACGGCATCGAGCGTCTACAAGGGTCTGGCGGGTCTCTACCTCATAGAGGACGAGTTCGAGGACGACCTGCCTCTGCCCAAAGACGAGTACGACGTGCCGCTCGTGATCCAGGACCGCCTCTTCAACTCCGACGGCTCGTTCGACTACAGCGAGGAGGGTAAAGCCAGCTCCAACGGCGTCTACGGGAACGTCGTCCTGGTAAACGGCAAGCCCTGGCCGCGCATGGCGGTCTCCGCCCGCAAGTACCGCTTCCGTATCCTGAACGGCTCCAACGCCAGGGCCTACGACCTTGCCCTGAGCACGGGAGAGCCCTTCGCCGTGATCGCGACCGAAGGCGGCATGATGAGCGAGCCGGTCCTGGTGCGCAGCCTGCCGATCTCCCCGGCCGAGCGATACGAGGTCATCGTGGACTTCTCCAAATACCCCGTGGGTACGAAGGTGGTCCTCAAGAACCGGCGGCGCCGGGAGAAGAAGGGCGCGGAGAACGTAATGCGCTTCGACGTGGTACGCAAGGCCAGGGACGACAGCCTCCTCCCAGCCGTGCTGCGACCTCCCGAGGAGCAGATAGATCCCACGCACCTGCCCGTCGAGCTCTCCGAGGTGGAGAGGACCAGGGAGTTCGTCTTCAAGCGCCAGAACGGGTACTGGTCCATCAACGGGAAGACCTGGGACGGGAACCGCATAGACGAGCACTGCCGCGAGGGCCAGGCGGAGGTCTGGGAGCTCAAGAACAATGGTGGCGGCTGGATACACCCCGTCCACATCCACCTGCTCGACTTCAAGATCATCGAGCGCGACGGTAGACCGCCCGCAGCCTACGAGGCCGGGTGGAAGGAGACCGTCTTCCTCGACGAGAACCAGTCGGCGAAGGTCCTCCTGAAGTGGCCCCGGGTGCCCGAGGGGCCGAAGCCGGGCAGGTATGTGCGCCGGTACCCGTTCCACTGTCACGTCGTAGAGCACGAGGACCATGACATGATGCTCCAGTTCCAGGTAGCGGCGGCTTAGGAGGCGGGGAAGAATGAGAGCGGCGACTTCTCCGGGCCGGATCCGGTCTCTATCGGCCGTTGGAGGCGTCGGCGCGGCGGTCTACGCGGCCGCCGCGCTCTCCCTGGTGGCCGCGCTCGCGCACCTGTGGGCGGCGCCGGAACACTTCGCGGAGTGGTGGGGGTACGGGAGCTTCTTCCTGGCCGCCGCACTGGCCCAGGGCATCTACGGCGTGCTCGCGTTGCGCTGGCCCCGGCAGCCGCTCTTTCTGCTCGGCATCGGCGGCAACCTCGCGATAGTGCTCCTGTACGTCGTGACCCGCACGGCGGGGATACCCTTCCTCGGGCCGCACGCCGGAGAGGTGGAGGCCGCGGGTATGCTCGACATGGCGGCGACGGTGGCAGAGGTAGCCCTGATCTTCTTACTGGTTACGCTGCTGGAGGGCCGGTACCGGGAGAGGGTGGTCACCGCCCTGCTCTTGCTGGGCGCCGCGGTCTGGGCGTCGAGGCTGCTGGGCCTCCTCTCTTGAAGGTGAGCGAACAACGACCCGCCAGCGGACCTCTCTCCGCCGGGCGCCATGAACCCCGCAAGCCCGAACGTAAGAGCGGGAGCCTGACGGACCTCCTCGTCATCCTGCTCGTCTCGCTCGTCCTTATGTTCGGCGTCGTGCGTCCCTTCGTCCTGGAGCTGTACCTGATCACCTCGGAGAGCATGAGCCCCACCCTACAGGCAGGCGACCGGGTACTGGCATTCAAGGCCGCGTACCGGTTCACCGAACCCGAGCGGGGAGACCTGGCGGTCTTCAGGAACGGCGAGAGCGGCGGCGAGAGCACCATAAAGCGGGTCGTGGACCTTCAGGGGGACACCGTCGCCATCCGGGACGGTGCTCTGTTCGTGAACGGCGAACCCCGGAGGGAGCCTTACGTAGACTACCGGCTCACCGACGGCAACTTCTTCGGCCCGGCGACCGTGCCGGAGGGACACGTCTTCGTGATGGGGGATAACCGCTCCAACTCCCTCGACTCCCGGTTCCTGGGCCCGATCCCCGAAGGAGACCTGCTCGGAGAGGCTTCGTTCCTCCTCTGGCCGCCGGACCGTATCTCCCCGGTAACCCCGTAGAGCCTTCTCCCTTGTCTAGCCCAACCGGGCTAGGCAAAGATCGTTTATTTACGTGATGGCGGGTGCGCTGCCCTGGGCGAGCATGCTGGTAAGGAAATTTACCAGGAGGGACGCACCAGATGACATCTCCGCAAGCTACCGTCGAGAAGGTGGCCCACGATTCGGAGGCCGCCGGGGTTCGAGAGGGAAGAGCCTCCAGGCCCCGGAGGCTGATCGCGGGCGTACTGCTGTCCGTCTGTGTCACGGCGGCTCTCGCGGCGGGCGCCTGGGGGCTGCTCTCTCCCCAGGTGTCCCCGGCGGCCGGTCTGGGGGAGACGGTCGAGGTACCTGGAGGGTTGCTTCGCGTGGAGAGCGTTGCCCCCGAGCAGATGGAGCACGCGCAGACGGACGGGTTCGCGCAGTCCGGGATGCAGATGTCGAGCATGGGCGTGGACATGGCCCCCGAGGGTCAGGGCCGCTTCTCCGTAGAGGTCGCGCTGGCCGCCGGAGACGCGGGTCTCAGCTACTCGCCGGAGGACTTCCTCCTCGCCGGAGAGGGCGTAAAGGAGACGGCCCCGATCCGGAGCCAGCTCGGGGACGGCGTAATCCCCGCGGGTAGCGAGACCTCCGGGCTACTGGTCTTCCAGGCCCCGGAGAAGGCGGAAGGGCTGACCCTGAGCTTCGACGGGGGAGCCTCGGTCGCCATCGACCCGGGATCAGCCTCCGGAAGCGGCGGCTCACACGGCGGCCACTCTGAGGCCGACGGCTCGCCGGAGGGCCAGCCCGACGGTCACGAGCACTAGAAGAGACCGTGCCGGTAACCGCATGAACGATGCAGACCCGAAAGAAGGAGCCCACGAGCTTACGCGGAGAGCCCCGCGCCCGAAAGCTCCAGATGCCGGGCCGTATACCCCGGTTGAGCTAGCCGAAGATCATCCATCTTGACGATGGCGGCACCGGGGTGCGGGCGGATCATTAGTCCCGGTAAGGCGTCAACCGGAGAGAAAGGACCGCCAGCAGTGGCTTCACTAGACGCTCTAAAACCCGCAGAGTTCGATCCCGGAAGGTCCGGGGCAGCGTTCCATGCGGTGGCGGGAAGCTCCTGCACAACCTGCGGTATCTCCGGCACGGTGCAGCGATATTACGCCGGTTCCTACTACCGTGTACAGCCTCCGTGAGGGCCGGGATGTTGCCGGAGCGCCGTGAGAGAGCCAGCACAGAGAGAACAAGAAAGGAACGGTAATGATCACTAGTTACGAAGGATTCTTGGAGAGAGGAGGTAGCAGGACGAAGAAGCTGATACTGGCTTTGATGGCCGCCGCTCTCCTGATGCTCTCGGTACTGGCGCCAACGGCCCAGGCCGCCGTAAAGGACGGACGCAGCATCGAAGCCTTCTACGGACGGGACCTGGTGCTTATACGTGGTTACTCGGAGAACACCGACGTTCGCGTCGACGTACTCAGGGGGGCGAACGACGTGGTTGTCGGCTCGACTACCCAGAGCACGGACGAGACCGGGGAGTTAGAGATCAACCACGGTGGCGCCGGCGATTGCTGGGGCGACCCCGTGACACCCGATATCATGCCCGGAGACACCGTCCGGACCACGGTGCTCGATGCGCAGGGCAACGAGACCGGGGACGTCGACTCCACCACCGTCCGCGATGTCTTCGTCGACTTCGACAAGGCGGTCGTGGGGACCGACACGATCACCGTCGAGGGCCACGCCAGGAGCCTCGACAACGCGCCGATCGTCCCGGGATCGGACGCCCTCGAGCTCCGGCTCAACGCGGCCGGCTTTACGTGGGACGCGAACAACGGTCGCAAGGACCTGCGCGAGGACGTCGCCGGGTCTCTCAACCCCGACGGCAGCTTCACGCACGTCTTCAACGTAAGCGCGGCAGACGCCGGAAACGCACAGGCTAGCGGGTTCGATCAGATCATGGAGTGGTCACTGGCTCCGACGGACCCGGGAGTAGAGGCCTCATCCGAGATCACGGTGTTTGACGAGGATGAGGGCGTGCCTCCCGGTTGCCCGGCGCGCGCACAGGACGCGCTGACCCAGAGCTCTCACCCCGTCGTCAACCTCGAGACCGTCCAGCAGGACATGACCTTGAGCGGTACCTCTTACGGGGCGACAGGGGTCAAGGTCTCCGTCCCCGGTGGTGCGCAGCACGATGCCACGCTGCTCCCCGTCGACCCGGCGGCCCCTGACGGCCACCAGACCTGGACGGCGGCGATACCGGCCTCCGAGTTGGCCGCGCTGCCACAGGGCGAGTTCCTGGCCAGCGCCGCCTTCGAGGGCGCGGGAGTCAGGACAACCCCCAGTACCCTGAGCATCCTGAAGGACACGGAGGCTCCCGCGAACCCGACGGCCACGCCGAAGGCGGGTAGCTACAACACCCAGCAGGCCGTAACGCTGAACGGCGAGGACGGCGCGGCGATCCACTACACCGTCAACGGGACTGACCCCACCAAGACCAGCCGGGAGTTCGGCGCCCAGATCCAGGTGACGGCCTCGCAGACCATAAAGGCCCTCGCCGTAGATAAGGCGGGCAACCAGAGTGAGGTCGCATCCTTTGCGTACACGATCCGGGAGGCTACGGCCCTCGAGCTGAACTCCAGCCGCCCGGACCTGACCTTCGGGCAGGCTACTACGCTCTCCGGTAAGCTCACCTCCGAGGGTAACGCCCTCGCCGGCAAGCCGGTTATCCTGGAGCGGCGTCCCGCGGGCGCCAGCGGGTACTCTCCGGTGCCCGGACAGCCCGCAGATGGCCTCGTTACCGGCGCGGACGGGAGCTTCCGGCTCACCGGGGTGAAGCCTGATAAGAACACCGCCTACCGGGCGAGGTTCGTTACGCAGGCGGAGTTCAAGCCTTCCGCCAGCCCCATCGAGCGGGTCAACGTGAAGGTCCGGATCTCCAACGCCACGCCCACCACGGACCTGAAGCTGGGCGGAAGCCGAGTCATCTCCGGGCAGGTCTCCCCAGCCCACACGGGCTCGGCCAAGGTGACGGTCAAGCGCGGCACCACTGTGGTCGCTACGAAGGTAGTGTCTCTTAGCGACACCTCCCGCTACCGCTTGTCCTTCAAGCCGGCTTCTACGGGTAACTACTCGGTGAGCGCTAGCTTCGCGAAGGACGCCGACCACCTGGGCAACACCAGCCCCGTAAAGAGCTTCAAGGTGATCCGGTAACTCCAGCCGGCAGCCAGAAGCTCCAGAGGCCCCGTCGAGATAGGCGGGGCCTCCTCCGTGTCCCGGAGAGCTACCAGGGCCACTACTGCAAATGGTCCAGTTCGAGGTTGGTGAGAGAGGGCCGGACCCCGTCACCGCGGCCCCGCCGAAGCCGCTCCCGGCCCCGCCGCTGTAGCGGGGACCCGGGAGACGTACCTTCGGTATCCCCCTCAGCCTCGGGTCTAGCCCAACCGGGCTAGCGAAAAATCCTCACTCCGGACGACGCCGGGACCGGCGCGATGGTCCATTGTTCGTGGCGTAGGGACGTACTGATGGGGCCAGCGATCAGGAAAGGAGCCCCCCGATGAGAGGTTCAACGCGCAGGTCCTTCGATGCCCGGCACCTCGTCTGCCCGGTCTGCGGAGCCGGGGAGTTGACGGCGCGGGGCGCCCGAGTCGAGTGCGCTTCGTGCGAGCAGACCGTCGACGGTGAACTCCTGGAGGTATTGCGGCAGATAGTGGCCCTGCCGGACGCCGTCGGGAGTCACGCCTGCGAGTGCGGGCACCCCGAGATGCGCCGACTCCCGGACGGGGTGTTCTGGTGCCCGGCCTGCGGGTCGGAGGTACTCCCGATCTAGACCGGCCAGCGTTCCGAGACAGAGGCGCCGAGGTGAGACCGCCGTGAAGCAGAACACCCCAGCTCAGACCGCATGATCCGGCGACCCGCACCGCGACTGGGACGGGTGCTGCTGGCAGTGCTCGCCCTGAGCTTGCTAGCTCTGGTCTTCCCCGGACAGGTGTTCCCACAGGTCTCCGCTGAGGAGAGGGACTTCACCGGGCAAGCCTCGCCCGCCACACCGCCGGAGAATACTCCGGGGTTCGTGCCGGGGCGCGCTATCGTGAAAGTCGGGTCCGAGGCGGCCTCCCGCGCGCTGGAATCGACCAACGAGCGGCTCCGGACACGCACCAGGGGCAGCTTCCCGGAGCTGGACGTCAAGGTCGTTGAGTTCTCCCCGAACCGTCCGGTGGGGGAGGTTCTCGCGGCCTACCGGAGAGAGCCGGGAGTAGAGTACGCCGAGTCGGACTTCCTCCGGCACCCGGCGGCGGTGCCGAACGACCCGCTGTTCGGGAGGTTGTGGGGCCTGCACAACACCGGACAAGAGGCGGATAGAGCGGCGGGCACGGTGGACGCCGACATCGACGCTCCCGAGGCCTGGGATACCACCAGGGGCGAGAGGTCCTCGGTGGTCGCCCTCGTGGATACCGGGGTGAACACGGAACACCCGGACCTGAAGGAGAGCATCTGGACCAACCCGGGCGAGGTCCCCGGCGACGAGGAGGACAACGACGGGAACGGCAAGGTCGACGACGTGAACGGCTGGGACTTCTACAACGGCGACGGCTCCGTGTACGACGAGGGAGATGGCGAGGAGCACGGCACCCACACCGCGGGGACCCTGGTCGCTGCCGCGGATAACGGGATAGGGGTCTCGGGCGTCGCGCCCGGGGCGAGCCTCATGCCCCTGAAGGCCTGCGGGCCTCTCGGGTGCCCCTCCTCGGCGATCATCGCGGCCTTCGACTACGCGGTGGATAAGGATGTAAAGGTAGTCAACGGCAGCTTCGGGGGCGGCGCGTTCAGCCAGGCCGAGCACGACGCGATAGAGCGTGGCCGCGAGAAGGGGGTTCTCTTCGTCTTTCCGGCGGGCAACGGTGCCGGTAATAACGACGCGGTCCCGTTCTACCCGGCCTCCTACGAGAACGAGAACGTGATCTCGGTCGCCGCCAGCGACAACCGGGACGGCCTCGCGGGCTTCTCGAACTCTGGGGCCGCCTCCGTGGACCTCGCTGCCCCTGGAGCCAGCATCCTGAGCACCGGCGTACCCTCTCTCCCCGCGCCGGTCGCCGTCCGGGTGGCTGGGTCCTACGGCTCTATCTACGCGGGCTTCGGCCTGGAGCAGATAGCGAGCCCGGAGGCGCGCCGGGACTTTCTCTCGAAGGCCCTTTCGGACCTGTCCGCTCCCTCCTCCGCCCCGGTCCTGCTGGTGGACGATGACGGCGGCGAGGCCCACGAAGCCCCCTACCGGGAGGCGCTCGAGACGTTGGGGTTCTCCGACGTCACCGTCTCGACCGTCTCTCCAGGCTCCGACGGACCGGGCGGCGCGGAGATGGAGGGCCAGGTGGTCGTCTGGCTCACGGGGGACGAGTACTCGGAGACCCTGCGGGCCGCGGACCAGGAGCGCCTGAGCGCCCATCTCGACGGCGGAGGGAAGCTGCTTTTGATGGGCCAGGACATCGGCTTCGACATCGGCGGCGGACGTCCCGGTACCTCGCCGACAGGCTTCTACACGGAGTACCTCAAGGCCCGCCTGATCGTCGATGACCTCGACCCGGAGAGCACGAGCGGTGTAGCCGGCGGTCCCTTCGACGGAGGGACATATCCACTCTCCGGTGGCGATGGGGCGGACTACGACCGGTACATCGACCGGCTCGGCAGCATCCCGGGAGGGTCCACGGCGGCTATCCTGTCGGACGCCTCGCCGGCTACCTACCGCTCCATGAGCGGCACCTCCATGGCCGCGCCGCACGTCAGCGGCGTCGCCGCGCTCCTCCGGTCGCGGGACCCCTCTGCCGGATACGCCGAGGTGAAGGCCGCAATCCTGGGCTCCGCCGAAGAGCGGCCCGCGTTCGCCGGCCGTACGGTGACTGGGGGGCGGCTCAACGCGGACGCCGCCCTGGCAGTCTTCTCGCCGACCGCACCCGTTGCCGAACCCACGAAGCTCACACTCCGCTCTTCGAAGACGGTCGTCCCCTACAACGGGAAGACCCTTCTCACCGGCAGGCTCACGGACTCATCCGGCAAGCGGCTGGCCGGCGAGCCCGTGACCGTGTGGCGCTCGAAGGACGGTGGCCGCACGTGGGCCGGGAACGGGAAGGCTACCTACGATCCACCCTCCGGGAGCTACAGGGCCGTCCGCTCGCTGACGGCGAACGCCGCCTTCCAGCTACGTTTCGCGGGCTCGCAGCGGTACGAGCCCTCCATCTCCAGAGCGGTGCTCGTGAGGGCGCGGGCCTACCTTTCGAGGCCTGATACCCCCCTGGTAGTGAAGAGGGGAGCCTACTTCACCATCCAGGGTTACCTGAAGCCGCGCCACTCCGGTTACACTAGGCTGTATCTCCAGCGGTATGCGGCCGGGGAATGGCGACCGTACACGAGCGTCAACGCCAGAAACGCCGACCTCTCCGGGTACACGAGGTACAGTCTGCGCTACAAGCCGCCGTCCGCGGGTCTCTGGCGCGTAAGGGCGTACCACGCGGACCCAGATCACGCTCCCACCTGGAGCCCGCCGAAGAGGTTCGTGGTCCGGCCGTAGAGGTCCTTACACGAGCGTCGGGACCGGGCCGGGCGGCGCCCTGGAAGCTCGCCACCTCACCGCAATCCTTGCCAGATCCTAGCCCAACTGGGCTAACCAAAGATCATCTATCTTCGCGATGGAGCCGCCGCCGCGCCGGGCCATGATCCTGGTAGGTCTTTCAGTGGAGAAAAGGGGTACCCAGTTGGCGGCAGTGGTTAACAACTCATTCGAGAGTGTAGGGACGTACGAGGCTGGAGGTGCCGTATCCCGGTCGCTCCTCTACCCCGCCGCCGCGCTCTCTCTGACGGCGGCCATGGGGCATCTCTGGGCGATGCCGCACCACTTCGACGAGTGGTTGGGTTACGGGCTGTTCTTCCTGATCGTAGCCCTCCTGCAAGGGCTCTACGGGGTGGCCCTGCTGCGGTGGCCCGCCAGGCCCCTGCTACTCGCGGGCATCGCGGGCAACCTGACGATAGTCGGTTTCTACATAACGACGCGAACGGCGGGTGTGCCGCTCCTCGGCCCGCACGCCGGACACGTGGAGGCAGTGGGGGCGGTGGACCTGATCTCGACGGGGGCCGAGCTGGCGCTCGTCGCCGTCCTCGTCGTTATGGTGCAGGCTCTTCCGGCGGCCAGGACCTACGTTATGCTGGGCGCCGCACAGGCCTTCGGCATCGGCGCGGTCCTGCACCTCCTCCACGGACCGGTACACGGCGCGTCGGGTACGGCACCCGTACTGCACTGGCTCTCTTACTCCACCCTCGCCCTCCCTTTCTCCGTCCTCGTGGTGTGGCTCGCTACCCTGCTGGCGCGACGCCTCGTAAGCTTCTTCGAGGCCGAGGCGTCCGGCGGGGCCTCCCGGCTCGCCTGGGCGCTCGCCGTCGCAGCGGCCTCCGCGGTCGCGAGCGTCCCGGCGAACGGTCTAGCGGTACAGCACGCCGAGGCGGGACCTTTCCTGGCCCAGGCCCTCCGCGATGCCGGGGTGGTGCTCGCCGCGACCTTCCTCTTGATGTTCGCGGTCTCGGCTCTCCGCGGGGCGCCGTGGGAGAGGCCGAAGGCCGTGAACCTCTGGCGGCCCCGGCTCCTCGCCGCGTCCGCGGGGGCGGTGGCGGCACTCGCCGTCGTCGCCGGTCCGACGATATTCGGGCACACGTTCTCCCAGACGGCGACGGCGCAGCAGGCCCCGGCGGCATGCTCCGCCGAGTCCTACGACCGGTCCTACGACGTGGCCGCCATCAACGTGGACCTCCCCTTCAACCGCTGGGGCGACCTCGACCCGGACGGCCAGGTCTACGTGCTCCAGGGCGACAAGGAGGCCGTGAAGAACTGGAGCAAACCCCTGAGTGCGAACCCCGCGGAAGACCCCGCGGATAACCGGCGTCTCCGGCCCCGGCCGCTCACCCTGCGGGCGAACGCCGGGGAGTGCATAAAGGTAGATTTCACCAACGAGCTGAACGACCGGCAGTGGGGCGGGCGTCTCGTAAACCCGCGGGCCTCCATGCAGGTCCGTGGCCCCTCCTACGACGCCCAGACCTCCGATGGAGGCGCGATCGGCTTTAACGAGGACACTACCGTCTCCAATACACAAGGTCAGAACAAGATCTCGTACTTCTGGAAGGCTCCCGAGGAGGAGGGTCTCCACCTGTTCCGCAGCCAGACCATGGCGAGCGGCGAGGAAGAGGACGCCGGCAGCAACGCCCACGGTCTCTACGGTGCCCTCGCCGTCGAGCCCGCGGGCTCGACCTGGCTCGACCCGGTCAGCGGCAAGCAGCTCTACAGCCCCGACAACGCCCGCAGCGCCGCCGCAGATCCCAGCCGCGACACCTCCGGGCAGAGCGGCGACCTGTACATAGATGCCATGATCAAACCCCCAGGCGCACCCGCCTTCCGGGAGAGCGTGCAGCTCGCTCAGGACTACAACGAGGTCGCGCCCGGAGAGGTCGGCCACGGCTTCAACTACGGCACCGAGCCGCAGCGTAACCGGGTCGCGACCAACCCCCAGGGCGAGGGCACGACGGAGCAGCTCGCCCCGGACAGCGTCGGTGAGGAGACCTCCCTCTCCTCGTGGGTCTACGGAGACCCGGCCCTGGTAAAGCTCGCCAGCGGCAAGGGCCCCTGGAAGCCGACCCCGAAGAACAAGAGCGTCGAGGACTGCAACCCGAACAACTACGAGGGCTTCGACTCCACCTCCTGCTACGTCGCCAACGTACACCACGCCTACCCTAAGGACCCGACCAAGATCCGGTACGCCATGGCCGGTGTGGCGGAGACCCACGTCTTCCACATGCACGCCCACCAGTGGCTCTCCAACCCCAAGGACACGGCGACCTTCGACCCCAAGAACCCTAGCTCCGCCACCATCGACTCCCAGACCTTCGGGCCCGGCGAGACGTTCACCGCCGACCTCCTCTACGGGGCCGGCAGCCAGCCGGGCACAGTCGGGGACTCCATCTTCCACTGCCACCTCTACCCCCACTTCGCCGAGGGCTTCTGGTCCCTCTTCCGGGTCCACGACGTGACGGAGGACGGTTCCGGCGAGACCCCCGACGGCGTGAACGTCCGCAACCTCCAACCTCTGCCGGAGACACAGGCTCCCCCGGTGCCGACGGCCGACAACCCCGGCTACCCGCGCTTCATCCCCGGCGAGGTCGGCTGGCGGGCGCCCCAGGCTCCGGACAGCATCACCGAGCCCGACCCCACGACCCCCGCTCCCGGCGACAAGCGGGAGGCGGAGCGTATAGTCGCGGGCAAGCGCATCCCCGCCGGGAAGCTCGCCCTCGAAGAGAAGGTCCAGAGGCTCAACTACGGCGGCGAGGAGCCCAAGCCCGGCGCCCCGCTGACCGACCCCTGTACACCGGGGTCCAGGGAGATCACCTACGACGTCTCCGTGATCCAGACCGACATCGTCTACAACGAGGCCGGCTGGCACGATACCCAGGGCCGGATGCTGGTCCTCGACAAGGACGCAGAGGCCATACTCGCAGGGAGGAAGGACCCGGAGCCGCTCTTCGTCCGGGTGAACGCGGGGGACTGCGTGAACTTCAACCTGACCAACCGGCTACCCAACTGGTTCGGCAACGATGCCTTCCAGGAGCTGGTACAGACCAACATGATGGGCCAGCATATCCACCTCGTTAAGTTCGACGTGCTCGGCTCCGACGGAGCCTCCAACGGCTGGAACTACCAGCAGGCCGGCTTCTCCAGGGAGCAGATGGAGTTCAACCAGAAGGTGCTGAACGGCGAGGAGAGCTGCGACTGGAACGGCTGCCGCCTCCCCGACCCCGCCGACTACGACCCGACCAGCAAGTCCGGGACCGCGCCGGGGCAGACCATAGCTCAGCGCTGGTACGCGGACTACGAGCTCAGGACCGTCTTCGGCCACGACCACCACTTCGCTGCGATAGACCAGAACCGGGGTCTCTTCAACGGCCTCCTGGTCGAGCCCGAGGGCATGGACTTCCGCAACCCCAAGACCGGCGAGTTCTACTCGCCCATCAACAACGCCTCCAACGGCCCCGTCTGCGGCTCCGCCTGCAAGGGTGATGCGGCCGGCACGGCAATGGACATAATAGGTCCCGGACCGGACGACGACTTCCGGGAGTTCGGGCTCGCCATACAGGACTTCGTCTCCCTGACCCGCGAGGGTGGCGACCCCAGGAACAAGGCGGATACCTTCGTACCGCCCAACGAGCCGGAGGAGTACCCGGATGAGGACCCCGGCATAGTAGGCGTCAACTACCGCAACGCCCCGTTCCCCCTGCGCCAGGAGAGAGACGGAGCAAGTACCGACCCGGCGCACGTCTTCAGTTCCACGGTCCACGGTGACCCGCAGACCCCGGTGCTCGAGGCCTACGCCAACGACCCGGTGCAGGTGCGCCTGCTACAGGGTGCGCACGAGCACCAGCACGTCTTCGACGTAAACGGCATGCGGTGGAACGAGGACCAGAACGATCCCGACTCACCGCTCGTCAACACCCAGGCCGTAGGGATCTCCGAGGCGTTCAACTTCCGGGTCCCGAAGATGGACTGCGGGGCCGGGGCGAGCGACTGCACCGGCGACTACCTGTACTCTTCCACCAACGTAGACGACCTCTACATGGGGATGTGGGGCATCCTGAGAGCCCGCGGTAACAGCGTGCCGACGCTCCTGCCCCTTCCCGACAACGTGCCGCAGACGGAGGTAGCCGGTGACGTCTCCGCGCCCGCCGCGACGGAGCCGCCGAAGTCCAGCTCCCCCGGCACGCCCTGCGCGACCGGAGCCTCGGTAAAGAAGTTCAGCGTCGTAGCCTTGGAGCAGCGCCTCGACTACAACGAGTTCGGCGACCATGACCCTTACGGCCTGATCTACGCCCTCGCCGAAGACGAGGCCGCGATCCGGGCGGGCGACAAGAAGCCTGAGCCGCTGGTCCTCAGGGCCAACGAGGGCGACTGCATCGAGGTCCGGCTCACCAACAAGCTAACCTCCAGGTTCCTGGAGCACAACGGGGCACAGGACGGTGACGCGATGCCGCCGCTCGAGCCCGAGACCGGGACCAAGGCGGGCCTGCGCGTCTCGCTGCACCCGCAGCTCCTCAAGTACGACGTGCGCGGCTCGGACGGCACCGCCGTCGGCTACAACCGGGACCAGACCGTCGGACCCGGCGAGTCCACCCTCTACCGCTGGTACGCAGACAAGGAGCTCGGGGCCACCAACCTCACCGACTTCGGCGACGTGCGCGGACACCGCCACCACGGTCTCTTCGCCGGGCTCAACATAGAGCCCAAAGGCTCGACCTACCACGACCCCGTTACGGGAGACGAGATAAAGAGCGGCGTCTCCGCCGACATCCGCATCCCGAACGCCAGGGACTTCCGCGAGTTCACGACCTTCTTCCAGGACGGCCTGAATATCCGCGACAAGGCCGGGGTCCCCATCCCGAACGTCGGGGAGCCTCCGGGCGCCCCCGCGGAGCCCGCCGGTGAGGCCCACGACCACATCGACCAGGGCGAGAAGGGCTTCAACTACGCCAACGCCCCGTTCCACCACCGCCTCGGCATGGAGCCGGTGCACGCTACGGAGACGAACCCCCTCGACGGGCAGGCACTCTCCGACGTGTACAGCTCCAGGGTCCACGGGGACCCGAAGACCCCGATCTTCCGGTCTTACGCCGGAGACCCGGTCCGGATGCGGGTGCTACAGGGGGCGGACAAGCAGCGCCAGAACGCCTACCAACTCGCCGGCCACAACTGGCGGTCGTATCCGGGCGACTCCGGATCTCCCCTGGTCTCTACCGAGGGCGGGTTCAGTGTGGGCCGGACGTTGAACGCCCACCTTTCGAGCGCGGGCAACGGCTTCGCGGGCGACTACCGTTACAGCGACGGGATGTACCGTCACCACCTCTCCGGGGGTATGTGGGGCCTGATGCGGGTCTACCCGCAGCCCGGTGCCGGCGCGCTCAACCCCACCCCCATCGGTCCCAGGGACGACCCGCGGGCCGGCGGGCACCCGATCCTGCCGCTGGAGATCACGGCTACCGCGACGCAGCTCGGCCTCAGCGCCAGCCCCAAGACGGTAGACCCGGGTGGCACCGTAACCCTCTCCGGCAAACTCGCCTCCGGTGAAACGTCACTCTCAGGTAAAGAGGTCGTCCTGGAAAAGAGCCCGGCGGGAGCGAACAAGTGGACGGCACTCGAGGGTGGAAAGCTCACCACCAGCGAGACCGGGGGCTTCGAGCTGGCCGGCGTCAAGCCGACTGAGAGCACCAACTACCGGGCTCGTTTCACCGGTAATACGGGGATAGGCCTCAAGGCCTCCACGAGCCCCATCGCGGCCGTGAGCGTGAACGTAAGCCAGGCGACCTCGCTGGCCCTCGAAACAAACCCCGCGACGATAACCTACGGCAAGACAACGAAGGTCTCCGGCAAGCTCGTCTCCGGAGACAAGGCGCTAGCGAACAAGCAAGTGACCCTGCTGCGGAGGCCGGCCGGGGATGCGAAGTTCTCCCGGGTGCCGGACGGGGTAGTGACCACCAACGCCGGGGGCAGCTTCTCCAAGGAGATCAACCCCGAAAAGAACACCGCCTACCGGGCACGGTTCGCCGGCGAGCCGGAGCTCAAAGCCTCCACGAGCCCCATAAAACAGGTGAACGTGAGGGTCCGGATCTCCAACAACACGACCACCAGTCAGCTCAAGCTGGGGCAGAGCAAGGTTGTCTCCGGGGTGGTCGCCCCGTCGCACACGGGCTCGGTAACGGTGACGGTCAAGAACGGCACGAAGGTGGTCGCCAAGAAGTCCGTGCCCCTGCAGGACTCCCGCTACCGGTTCGTCTACAAGCCGCCGAGGGCCGGGACCTACACGGTAACCGCGAGCTTCGCGAAGGACGCCGATCACCTGGGCAACACCAGCCCCGCGAAGAGCTTCAAGGCGATCAGATAAACGCCGGGTAGGACTTCGACCACAGAGGCCCCGTCCGCATCGGGCGGGGCCTCTCTTTTCTAGCTCAACTGTACTAGCGAAAGATCGCCCATCCATGCGATGGCGGATGTCCGCCAGCCGATCATCATCCTTTGTAAACGACGTTATCAAAGGGAGGTTGCACATGAAAGGACGGGACGTCCTCCAGAGCTTGTCCGGTAAGAGGGGCGAGGCGATAAAAGCGGCATATTGTGCAGGGGACCGGCAGAGGCCGGTGTCCCGGTGGACTCTGGGGCTCGTAGCGCTCCTGCTGCTGGGGCTCCTGATCCCGCCTGCGCTCCTTCTCGGTCCCGCGAGCGGCGGGGCTTCGGCGGCGGTGGGAGAGTTCCCCGTCGCCGACACGAGCAGCCACCAGAAATCGCCCGGCATCGGCGGCAATACAGTGGTCTGGGAGGACGACCGTGACAACGTCTCGAACATCTACGGCAAGAACCTCGACACCGGCCAGGAGTTCCTGGTCGCCACGGGCGTCAGCATAAAGCGCAAGCCGGTTACCAACGGAAACTTCGTGGTCTGGGAGGACAATCGCAGCGGTGACTCCGACATCTACGGCTACGACCTCGCGGCGCAGCAAGAGTTCCTCGTCGCCTCCGGCCCCGGCGACCAGCGCAAGCCGGCGATCAACGGTAACACGGTGGTCTGGGAGGACAACAGGAGTGGCAGCGGGTGGGAGATCTACAGCTACGACCTCTCGTCCCGGCAGGAGTCTCCCGTGGCTACCGGCGCCGGCAACAAGACCAACGTCTCCGTGGGCGACAAGTTCGTCGTGTGGCAGGACGACCGCGACGGCAGCCCGGACATCTACGCCAAGAACCTCGAGACGGGGGAGGAGATCCGGGTCACCACGAACGCGAGCTCGGAGGCTCCGGCGGTCAGCGGGAGCATAGTCGTCTGGCAGCAGGCCGACGCGGGCAACTTCAACATCTTCGGCAGGGACCTCCTGGCCAAAGACCTCGAAACGGGCAAGGAGTTCCAGATCACCTCGCACACCAGCGACCAGGTCGCTCCGTCTATCAGCGGCAAGCTGGTGGTCTGGCAGGACGGGCGCAACGGCAACTCCGACGTTTACGGCAAGGACCTCGAAACAGGACAGGAGTTCCAGATCGCCGTGGGGTCCAAACGCCAGGAATCCCCCAAGATAAACGGCGAGACAGTGGTATGGGAGACCCAGCGTGACGGGGAGACCAACTTCGGCACCTACGACATCTACGGGACAAAGCTCGATGCTGCTCCTGCGGCTCCGCGGAGCCTGAGCGCCAGCGGCTCCCCGGAGGGCGTGGGCCTGAAGTGGACCGCGAACCAGGAGAGCGATCTCGCAGGTTACAACGTCTACCGCAGCGGCTCCGCGGACGGCGACTACGGCAAGCTCAACACCACCCTACTGACCGCGCCCTCGTACTCGGACTCGGAGGCGCTCGAGGGCTTCTTCTCTCACTACCGGGTCACGGCGGTGGACGAGGCGGGCAACGAGTCGGCCCCGGCGAACACGAAGGCCGCGGCCGTCGCTACCTCCAGCGTCAGCCTGAACGCGAGCTCCACAAAGCTCGACTCCGGCGGGTCTACGAGCCTCTCCGGCAGGCTCACCGCCGGAGACCGGGGGCTCTCCGGCAAGCAGGTGGTCCTCGAGCAGCGTCCGTCTGGCTCCAGCGCCTGGACTAAGCTGGCGATCCAGCCCGCCCCGACCGCCGCCGACGGCAGCTTCTCCCTCGCGGACGTCAGGCCCCAGAAGAGCACGAGCTACCGGGCGAGGTTCGCCGGTGGACCGGAGTTTCAGTCCTCGACCAGCGCGGCGGCCCTGGTGAGTGTATCCATGCCGACCTCCCTGGAGATAAGCGCGAGCCCCTCCACGCTGGTCGCCGGAAGCTCCACCAGGCTCTCGGGCAAGCTCCTCTCCGAGGGACAGGCGCTCTCGGGTAAGCGAGTAGTCCTGGAGCAGCGTCCGGCGGGGAGCAGCTCCTTCGCGAAGGTCCCCGGTCAGCACACCTCGGGAGTCCTCACCGCCGACGACGGTACGTTCGGCCTTGCGGGGGTGAAGCCCCTGAAGAACACCGTCTACCGCGCGAGGTTCGCTGGTGGGCCGGATCTCAAGGCCTCTACGAGCCCCCTTACGCGGGTCAACGTGAAGGCGAAGGTCTCCGTGGGCGTCTCACCCGGAAAGACCGTCTCCACACACATCGTTGCGGGTTCCGTAGTCACGGCGAAGAACGGCACGGTCAGCGTGACCATCAAGAGGAACGGTACTGTAGTCTCCAAGAAGTCCGTCTCTCTCATCAACTCCCGCTACCGGCTCGACTACAATACGACCCGGGCCGGTAAGTACACCGTAAACGCGAGCTTCCCCAAAGACTTCGACAACCTGGGTAACGTCAGCCCTCTCAGGAGCTTCACCGTTTCGAGGTAACCGGAGAGAGCCGGGCAGCGAGCAAGCAAAGGTCCGGCCGGACTGCGGAGGTCCGGCCGGGCCTTTTTCAATGCGCGCCGGGTCGTTCAAGAGGAAGTGTCGAGGGCGGCGAGGACGGCCTTTGGGTCCAGGCGGTTCTTGAAGGAGATGACCTCGCCCCCGGCGGCCTCCGAAAGGGTCTCGTTGGAAGGGCCGAGGTTCTCTGAGGCGGCGATCAGGACGCGGTCTCCCCTT